>JALONJ010000198.1 GCA_025455045.1 Microscillaceae bacterium
GGTCTTGGTGGACTTTGTGGGTATTTTCTTGGTGTTCTTTGTGTTTAAATAGTTTATTTTTGGATTAGCTTTTGCAAATAAAATTTATATAAGTGTTTGGTTTACAGATGTTTATACAACTTTTAATAAAACAATTTAAAATTGAAAAGTATAAATTATTGATAATTCACCTTTGACAGAACACACTCAAGGCTTTTGCGCGAAAATCATAAATGTATTATCTAAAAAATAAAAGTCATTGTTAATCACTGACAATTGCGGAGAAGTATTATAATTCATTGATTTTCAGTTATTTATCGTGTGTGTTTCTTTTACCACAAAGCCCACTAAGTTCACCCAAAGAACCCGAAGTCATTTACTTTGTGAACCTTTGTGGGCATTTCTTGGTGAACTTTGTGGTAAAATCAACTTTTAAAATAGCTAATTGGGGCTTTCAAAAGTCCATTTTAGGGCTATATCAATTGCTCGTAGCGGCTAAATCATCAATTCTTTGAGATTTCCGAAATTGTCAGTAATCAATGTTTTGTGGTTTTATTTTTTTAAAAATCTAATTTTGTTTCCTATTTGTTTTTATAGACTCACGCAATTGAAAATCAGACTTTATCTAATTTCAAATTAAATATTGACCTCAAAAAATTAACCGCAAACAAAAAAAACAAACCTATGGTTAATTAATAAAAAGTTTTGATGTATAAAGCCTAAATCCTTGGTAATCAAGCTTTTATATGCAAAAAAAAGATATGAATACAATGAATACACAAGCCAAAATCGGCGTTTTGCTAGTCAATTTGGGAACTCCCGACAGCCCCTCGGTAGCCGATGTTCGCAAATATTTAAGAGAATTTTTGATGGATGCGCGGGTGATTGACATTCCTTTTTTGTCGCGTTGGTTGTTGGTCAATCTGATTATTGCCCCTTTTCGCGCCCCCAAATCCGCCAAAATCTATCAAGAGGTTTGGACAGCCCAAGGCTCGCCCCTCAAGGTGTATGGCGAGGCACTTGCCCAAATGCTCCAGAGCCACTTGGGAGCTGATTATGAAGTGGTATTGGGTATGCGCTACCAAAGCCCCAGTATTCCATCGGCATTGAATCAATTGAAAGACAAGGGGTTAGAAAAAATAATTGTCATTCCTTTGTTTCCACAATACGCCTCAGCAACTACCGGCTCGGTACACGACAAAGTGATGGAAATTGTCAAAACTTGGCAAATAATTCCCGAAATTGCCTTTGTGCAAAGTTTTTTTGAACACCCGCAATTTATTCAAGCTTTTGCCGAAATTGGCAAAAAATATTTGCAACAAACTGATTTTGACCACATTATATTTAGCTATCACGGCTTGCCCGAACGCCAAATTCGCAAAGGCGATGCCACCGGCACTTGCTTGGTAGAAGCCGCCAAAAAACCGGAGTGTGCCGGTGAAGCCAATTGTTGTGCCACTTTGCACGCCCACAACCGCGCTTGTTATCGCGCGCAATGTTTTGAAACTACCCGTTTGTTGGCGCAAGAGTTGGCAATTGCGCCCGAAAACTACACGGTTTGTTTTCAGTCGCGCTTGGGCAGAGACCCCTGGATAAAACCTTATACCGAAGATGTAATCAAGGATTTGGTAAAAAAAGGCAAAAAAAGAGTTTTGGCTTTTTCGCCTTCTTTTGTTGCTGATTGTTTGGAAACTACCATCGAGATTGGCGAGGAGTACAAAGAAGTCTTTTTGCACGAAGGCGGCGAACATTGGCAGATGGTAGAAAGCCTCAACGACAGTGCCTTGTGGGTTGAGACCGTAGCGGCTTTGGTGGCACACTACGCACCTTTGTTGCCCAAAGTGCAAGTCAGTAGCGCAATGAGCTAATTCATTGATAATCAATTACTTGCAATTTATGATTGAATTAAAATAAAATGCCTACATCGACTTTTGATAAACTAAAACCCGAGAAAAAGGCGCGTTTTTTGGAGTTTGCCTTACAAGAATTTGCCAACAATACGTATGAAAATGCCTCCGTAACGCGCATCGGGCAAAATTTAGCCATTGCCAAAGGCAGTATTTATCAATATTTTGCTCACAAAAAAGACCTTTATTTTTATTTGATAGATTATGCCAATCGGCAAAGGCAGGCGGCAATTGGGCAAGTGCTGAAACGAAGTTTTAGTGACTTTTTTGCGATGTATGAGCAAGTTTATCTTGCCGGAACCCAATTTGATTTGGCAAATCCAATTTTAAGTCGCTTTTTGCACAATGTTGCCCAAGAGCGTTTTTCTGCCGATTTGGGCAATTTGCATCAACTTACCCTTAAGCAATCCATTGAATATTTTAAAAACTTGCTCAAAAACGAACAGAGCAAAGGCAATATTCGTCAAGATGTAAAAGTTGAAACGATGGCTTTTTGGGTGGTGCAGATCGGGAGTGGGATTCTTGATTTTGTGCAATTAAACAACCTGACCGAAGAAGCTGATTTACGCATATTTTTTGGCGAGATTAAAGAAATATTGACCAATGGAATGCAAACTTCCAAAATTTAGCAAAAATTGCTATTCAGCAGTATTTGGGCTATTTACATCTTTGAAAAAAATTGTAAGGTGGGCTGTCTAACCTGCGTGTGCTGTAGTATTCTTTTGGGTGTGATTTTGGTATGATGTAAAACTCCCCCCGCATCGTCTTTGGTAAGCCTATCAGGAATAGGGTATGCCAACTCCCCTCCGAGGAGGGGCTGGGGGTAGGTTAGTTTCGTCCGCCTAAATGCTTGTATGAAGACAAATTTTAGCTAAAGATATCCCGAATAAGTACAATTCTTGGTATTAAAAGTCGTAAGTGCATCGGACAAACCTAAGCGTTACATAATTTACATCATACTAAAATCACACCCTATTCTTTTAATGAAAAATTTTATTTTTTATAAAGCCCTCAAAATCAGAGTGTTATGAAGTTCGTGATTGAAGATGATTACAATTTTCGGGTTTATAGTATGTTTAATGAAGAGATTTTTCATTATCAATATGACCCACACTACAAGCTATCTATCCAAACTTGGAAAAGTTATATGCTCACTCAAGATGTAGTAAGTATTTATCAATACATTGCCAAGTTTGCGTTTGAGCATAAACAGTTAATTATAGGCTCGCTTTCTGACCTCAGAACTTTGGCAGGTGCTTTTGACTCCTCCAATGAATGGCTTATGAAAGAGTATATGCCTCTTGCTATCAAAAATGGCTTTCGTTTTTCGGCTACAGTGCGACCCGAAGATTCTTTTGCCGATTTAGCCTTAGAAGAAATCGTTATTATGGCGCGTGCATTGGGTTATGGATCTCAATATTTTATTCATTATAGCGATGCTTACCATTGGCTTATCCAGCAATTAGACGATTATTTACCATCTTTGTCGACTCCAAACACCAAAAAATGAGTGCTTTTGTTTAAATTTATTTTTTTATAAAATGCTTATTATGAAATATTTATGGAAATTATTTATGAAGACGAATACAACTTTCGGGCTTACAATGAATTAGACCAAGAGATTTTTCACTATCGCTATGAACCTAGTTATAAATTGGCGATTCAGACTTGGCAAAACTATGTGCCTGATGCGGATATCATTGCCATTTATCAAAAAATAGCCCAGTTTGCTTTTCAAAATCAACAACCGATTATTGGTTCAATTACCGATATTTTGGGAATTGATGGTAGTTTTGATGGCACGAATGAATGGCTGATGCGTGAATATATGCCCATTTCGGTCAAGTATGGCTTCAGGTTTGCGGCTACGGTACAACCCTTGGAGTTTTATGCGCAATTAGCACTTGAAGAAGCTCTTGGTATGGCACACGAAGTAGGTTTTACCACCCAATATTTTGAGAGCCTCGATGAAGCATATCAATGGGTTACTGAACAATTGAAAAATTATTTGTCCATTGCTTAATACTTTATAAAACTTAAACTGTTCGGTTTTCTATCAATTCTCAACCACCAAGTTCATCGTTTTTTGCAATTTGAACGGTAGTTTCTTAAATACCATAATTCACTGATTATCAGATATTTAAAAGAATAAATGCTCAAAATAGCTTGGTCAGAAACTTATATATACCCTTTGCCGGCGGGGCATCGTTTTCCGATGGAAAAATACGCTTTGTTGCCCGAGCAATTGCTTTATGAAGGAACAGTAAATTCGGAAAATTTTTTTCGTCCGCAAGCCCTAGCCGAAACTTGGATTACCACCACGCACGAGTGGGAATATTGGCAAAAATTGAAAACCCTGAGTCTTAGCCGTGCCGAAATTCGGGCTACCGGCTTTCCTTTGAGTCAGGCTTTGATTGACCGTGAAACTTTGATTGCCCAAGGCACAATTGAATGTGCCGAATACGCTCGGCAGTTTGGGGTAGCAATGAATATTTCGGGCGGAACGCATCACGCTTTTAGCAATCGTGGCGAGGGTTTTTGCTTGCTAAATGATATGGCTATTGCGGCTAATTACTTATTAATCAATCAGTTAGCTCACAAAATTTTGATTATTGATTTGGACGTACATCAAGGCAACGGCACAGCCCAAATTTTTAGAAATCGCCCCGAGGTATTTACTTTTAGTATGCACGCCGAAAAAAATTATCCTTTGCGCAAAGAAAAATCCGACCTCGACATAGGCTTGCCCGATGGTACTGCTGATGAGGATTACCTATTCACTTTGCAAAATACCTTGCCCAAATTGCTAGATACAGTCCAGCCTGATTTTATTTTTTACCTTGCCGGAGTCGATATTTTGGCAAGCGATAAGCTGGGGCGTTTGGGCGTAAGCCGGCAAGGTTGCAAAATGCGCGATGCGATGGTCTTGCATTTGGCGTATCAAAATCACATTCCCATTTGTATCAGTATGGGAGGCGGTTACTCGCCCAAACTTGCCGATATTGTAGAAGCACACGCCAATACCTTTCGAGTAGCGCAGGAAATTTATTTTTAAGCCCGGTAATTAAATTCATAAAATGCTGATAATCAATATTTTATGCGCTAAAAATTATTTTCCCCCATTTTTCAAGCAGTGTTTATCTTAGGTACTATCAAGAGTCGCTTGCGTACGCAGGCTGTCTAACTTGCGCACGCAAGCAACTTTAGACCACATCAAGCTAAAATGAGTGTATAGCATAGCACACTTGTTTTGTGAGATTTTGTCTTTGGTATATTGAACCATTATTTATCAGGATTTGGTAATAAGTTGTCTATAATTACATATATAGGACATTTTCTGAAGTCAATGCTCAAATTTCAGAAAGGTTTTAAAACAATCAGATTGAACCAAATAATCTATTTAATATTAATAATTATTCAAATAAATTGTAAGTAGATACTTCTTATTTTCAAAATTAAAATTTACTTTTGATGAAATTAATTAACTATTATTTCATCAAAATTTAATTTATGAGAAAAATTCTACTATCTTTTCTCTTGCTTAGTAGCTTGTTATGGTCTGAGGCACTAGCGCAAGAGAGAACAGTTCGTGGTAAAGTAATGGACACAAATACCAAAACCGGTATTCCGGGGGTGAGTGTCATCGTCAAAAATACTACCACGGGTACTGTAACAGATGCAAATGGCAATTTTAGCATCGTAGCCCAACCCCAAAATGTATTGGAGTTTAGAGTAATTGGTTATTTGACTCAAGAAGTGATTGTAGGAGAGCAAAGCACGTTTGAAATCTCGCTGGCTGAAGATGTTCAGCAATTAGGCGAAATTGTCATTACTGCCTTGGGCTTAGAGCAAGAAAAACGCTCACTCACTTACTCGGTGCAAAACGTCAAAGGTGATGAGCTGCTCAAATCACGGGAGGTAAATGTTGTAAATGCCTTAAACAGCAAAGTAGCCGGGGTGCAAATCACCAGCTTGGGCGGTTCGGCAGGGGCTGGCTCGGGAATACGAATTCGTGGTATCAATAGTTTTGGGGGAGCACGCCAGCCCTTATTTGTAGTTGATGGTATTCCTATCAACAATACTACTCGTACTACATCATCTGCGGCTTCGGTAGATGTCCCCAATCGGGCAATTGATATTAATCCTGATGATATTGAGACAATTTCGGTGTTGAAGGGTCCGGCGGCGGCGGCGTTGTATGGAGTACAAGGTGGAAGTGGCGTGGTGTTGATTACTACCAAGCGAGGCTCACAAACCGACAAGCGAACTACCTCGGTCAATTTTAGTTCTAGTTTTTCGGTAGAGACCGTTAATAAGCTGTTTGAATTGCAAGATGAATTTGCCCAGGGTACAGGCGGGGTGTATAATGATGCCCCGGGTTCAACTTTTATGTTTGGTCCACGATTTAGCGATTTGCGTTATAGTTCTCAATTTGACGCACGCTATCCACAAGGGCGAATTGTACCGGCAACCGACCCCACCGCTCGTGCCAATGCCGTAGTAACCCCATTTGATAACCAAGAAAGTTTTTGGCAAGCCGGTAATACTGCAAACAACCATTTTAGTATCCAAAGTGGGAATAGAGATGGCAACCTATATTTTTCGGTAGGACATTTGAATCAGACCGGTATCATTCCTCTAAATAGTTTTGCCCGCACTACAATCAAGTTGAGCGGTGAGGCAAATGTTACCAATAAAATTAAGGTTGGAGCCTCAATAAGTTATGTCAATTCGGGGGGCAGACGGGTAGGACGCGGCGATAATTTTACCGGAGTAGTACAAGGCTTGTACCGCACCCCACGCAACTTTGATATTTTTAATGGTCAGTCTAGCCCTACCAATCCGATTGCTTTTAGATTTCCCAACGGCTCACAACGGCATTTTCGTAATCAAAACCAAATTGATGGGATGAATCCTAGTGATTTGGGTTTGGGACCCGATAGCCCACTCTGGACGGTCAATAATAACCCGTTCAATGATAGAGTAGATAGGTTATTTGGTTTTGCGCGTTTGAGTTATCAGATATTACCTTGGTTGAATGTGATGGGGCGAGTCGGAACCGATGTTTCTACCGACCAGCGTACCCACGCTTTTGATATAGGTTCTTTTGGTGCAGATGGGCGTTTTGGGCGAATTTTTCAAGATACATATATCGACCGAATCATCAACAGTGATTTGATTATTACTGCCAATAAAAGCTTTGGTAAATTTAATTTTAACTGGATTATCGGGCATAATTTTTATAATCAGGTCAATAAAAGCAATTATATTGATGGTAATACTTTCAATCAACCCGGTATTTTTAACATCAATAATGCGACGATTATTTCCAATCCGGTACAAAGATTTAGTTCATTTCGAACTTTTGGGGTATATACTAATTTTAGAATGGATTATGAAAATATGGCGTTTTTGGAACTCACCGGACGCAATGAGTGGACATCCACGCTACCCACCGAGAATAATTCATTCTTCTTTCCAGCAGTAAGTGCCGGGGTGTTTTTGAATGATCTGTTCAAGATTCCTGAACAAAAATACTTGACTTATGCCAAAATTCGAGCTTCTTATGCTTTTGCCGGTAATGGCGCACCTGGTACTTATTTGACAGATACTTACTTTGTCAGAGCAAGTGCTTCAGATGGTTTTGGCAATGGAATTAGTTTTCCTTTGCGTAGCAATAATGTGGGAGGAACTACATTGAGCAACACTCTGGGAAACAATGAATTAAAACCTGAATTAACGGCTACCTTGGAACTAGGAGCAGATATAGCTTTATTTAAAAATCGTATTTCCATTGATTTCACCTATTATCGCTCTCGAAGTACTAATCAGATTGTAAGAGTTACTTATCCTACATCTTCGGGTTTTAGTGGTAAGTTTATCAATGCCGGTGAACTCGAGAACAAAGGAATTGAAGTGGTTTTGAATACTAAACCGCTTAAAATAGGCAGTTTTAACTGGGATTTGTCTTTCAATTTTACTCGTAATCGCAATGTGGTGATTTCATTGACCGAAGGCTTACCCGAAATTTTGTTGCCGGGTTTTGGTACCATTTTCCAACCTCGCCTAGTACCCGGGCAGCAATACGGAGTATTTTATGGCTCAGGCTGGCGACGCAACGAACAAGGTACGCTGATTATTGGGGCTGATGGCTTTCCAATTCGCCAAGATAATTTGTTGATTGGCAACCCCAACCCTGACTTTTTACTAGGTATCCGCAATACTTTTACTTATAAAAACCTTTCTCTGACTTTTCTTTGGGACATCCGACAAGGGGGAGACGTATGGAATGGCACCGAGGCGGTAATGACCAATGTAGGAGCTACAGTGCGTACCGAACAACGGGGTCAGCAAATCGTATTTGATGGGGTTTTGGCGAATGGAGAAAGAAATACGCAAGCTGTTACGCTTACTCAAGCCAATTGGTTTCAAAACAATGGACGAGCTACCGGAGCATCAGGAGTTCACGAACAATTTATTGAAGATGCCTCTTGGGTACGTTTGCGTGATATAAATCTCACATATCGTCTGCCAAGCAAGCTATTGGGGCGTACCAAATTTATCAAAGCAATGGATATTACCGTATTCGGTCGAAATTTATTACTATTTACAAAGTATAGTGGTGTTGATCCTGAAAATAACTTATATGGTATCAGTGGTTCTAATGGTTTAGATTATTTTGGTAATCCCAATACGCGTAGTATGGGCGCAAGTCTCAATATAACTTTCTAATTGCAATATCAATCAATAATTGGCGGTTGTAAACAACATAAACGGCTGATTATCAATTGGTTAAGTAATTTCAATAAGATAAACTATTTTGAGTAGATACAGACATTTATTTATTTGAATTTTAAATAGAATTACAACAATGAAATCTATATTAATTTATATATCAATTTTTGTTTTAGGTGCTACGCTTTTATGGCGATGCGATTTTGGTGATTTGAACGTTGACCCCACCTCGCCCCGTGATGCGCCGATGAATGTGATTTTACCGGCGGCACAAGCCAATTTGATTTATGGAATCCACGGAGATATTTCGCAATTTACAAGCATATTTACCCAACAAATTGGCGGTATTGAGAACATTTATCTATCAGTAGGGCAGTACGACCTCAACTCCAACTTGGCAGGCCGAGTCTGGGAAGGCAATTTGTACCCAGGTGCGATGATGGATTTGAATATCATTATCCGCAAAGCTACCGACCAAAATGCCCCTCACTACCGAGGCGTAGCCCGAGTATTAATGGCAAGTGCTTTGGGACAATGTGTAGATTTATGGAATAATGTACCTTTTAATGAGAGTTTTAGAGGTAATGATCCAACTCCGCTTATTCGCCCTGCCTATCAGCCCGGTCAGGTACTATATGATACGATTCAAAATATGCTTTCATCGGCTATTGTCGATTTGCAAGCAACTACTAGCACCGTATCGCCCGGTAGAGATGATTTAGTTTATGGTGGCAATCGCACCAGATGGGTTTTGGCAGCGCGCGCCCTCAAAGCACGGTATTTTAATCATTTGAGCAAGCTAAATGCCACCACCTCAGCAAATAATGCGCTTGCGCAAATTCAAGCCGGCTCTTTTGCCAACAATAGTGAGGATGCCCGAGTGGTATTTGGTAATACCCCCGATGCCGCCGGACCTTGGTTTAGGTTTTTGGTGGGTAGTTTTGGCAATGGCGTGAGAGCTGGGCAGTTTATGGTTACATTGATGCAAGGTAAGAACGACCCACGCCTACCGTTTTATTTTCGGGGACCTACATTTACAGGTGCGCCGGCTGGCACCAGTGCTCCCAGTGCTTCACCGATTGGAGGCTATTATAATCGTCCCGAAGCCCCAGCAAATTTGGTTACTTTCGTTGAGTTGAAGTTTATTGAAGCCGAAGCCAATTTTAGATTGGGTAATCTGGCAGCCGCCGCGACTGCGCACAATGCGGCAGTGGCAGCTTCAATTGCCAAAACTACCGCCTCGCTACCGGCACTAAACCTCACTACCAATGCCACTGCCAATGCCGCATATATTGCAGCTTACGGCAATGAAAATGAAACCTCTATTACCTTAGAGAAAATATTGATTGAAAAGTACTTGGCTCTATTTTTAGAACCTGAAACTTGGACAGATTGGCGAAGAAGCATCTCACCCACCACACCCAACGGAATACCCGCTTTGGCGATTGCTGCCAACTCCAATCAATTTACTAGTGGTGTATTTCCGAGAAGATGGCCTTATCCGCAATCGGAAATTGTGCAAAATAGTGCCAACGTAAACGCCCAAGGGAGTGCCAGAATCACGGATAGAATATTTTGGGACCAATAGGGGGTAGATGACTATACAAATAAGTAACTGCACAAAATCAATTTATATGAATCTTATCAGATTTTTAAAACCTGATAAGATTTGTATAACTAATGCGAATTAAAAACTAGAAATGTACCTGTATTAAGAAAAAACTATTTAAAATTGTACTATTCTAACGTGAATATTTTGAGAAATATTGAAAAAGTACAAAAAATAAATCTTTAAAAAAACAATCTAAAATCCCCCCAAGTCGTCATCCTGCGTGGAACTTTGTTAAATTGCTATGTCTTAAAGTATTTCTGTAATTAATTGAAAATCAACAA
>JALONJ010000661.1 GCA_025455045.1 Microscillaceae bacterium
CTTTTGATTGCTATAATTTTCGGGCATTTTTCGACACCAACAACTCGTAGTACAGTTGGTTGTTGGTGTCGAAATCACCTAACAAGCTCTAAAATATTTAAAAGTAATAGGTGATTTCTAACACCAACAACGGAGGGATAGGTGATTTCTAACACCAACAACGGAGGGATATTCACGTTACATTAGCACATCAGCACATCTTATAATTAACTCATTACTTACACATTTATTCAACCCAATTTCAATTTTTCTTCATAAACTATATCCAAAAATTGCTCAACAAAGGCGATGGCATCTTCCAAATCTACTTTATCCATCAAAGACTTGCTTTGATACAACAAAAGACGATTGTTTTTGGCTTCCAGGCAATAAAATGGATGATGTTGAATATGCTCAAGCAACTCGGCAGTAAACATAGTGCGGATTTTGGTCGGATTTTCACCTTGCAAAAGATAAGTTTCCGAAAAACTTGGATAGGCTTCAAAATCAATGTCTTCATAGCCCAAAGATTGAAAAAACTTGTCCATCAAATCTTCTTTGGTGAGCGTAAAATCAGGAATGGGCAATTCTAAAACCGTAATCAACAAAACCGACATTTTATAACTCATTTCGCTCATTCGAATCCCGCGCGTGAGAAAAACATCCGAAAATTCAAGCATATTGGAATTATAAAACTTCATAAATTTGTTTTCGCGGTAGCGCACTTCGTAGCCAAACGTAAAGGCAAAACCTTGCAACACAATGCCATCATAAGTTAGATTGGACTCAAATTTGGCATTATTGACTGCCGCCACCGCTTGGAGGTCAATTTGTCTTTCGTCTAGATCAATGGTAAGTCGACGGTTTTGATTTTGCGGGTTTTTGTCAAGTCGGAGGGTAGCCAAAGGGTGACTCGAGATGGCGATATGATTTTTCAAACCTTGCAATTCAATTCTACCGTCATTCAAATCATTGGTGTGAGCAAAATAATAGATTTGTTCCAAAAAATTATGGTCAACCACTTTGGTTTTGGCAAGGTCGATAATCACGCGCTCGTTGGGGGCAATGTTGCGTAAATATTTTTGCAAACTAAAATAATTGGAAGCCAAAGCCGAGTCACAAATGTCGATTTTGAGGCGATTTTTACTGCGTTTGTTTACCTCGACGTGGGTGCGGAAGATAGATTTGAGGGGGCTGCCCAAAAACACATAACCCATAAAGGTAGTGATGATTCCGCCCACCAAGCCCGCTAACCACCCAAAAATCAAAGAAATAACAATAGTCAGAATAAAAATAATGAATTGGTCAATGCCGATTTCGCGGATACTACGAAACAATTGCAGTGAATTGAGCCGGTAGGTGGTATAAATCAGCAATGCCGCCAAAGTAGCCAAAGGTATGTATTGAAAAAAATTCCAAAAAAGTACAATACTCAACAACATAAAAAAACTACCAAAAATAGCTCCCCAACGGGTTTTGGCGTGGCTATTTACATTCAAACTACTGGTAGCCAAAGTAATAATCATCGGCATACCGCCCAATAAGCCACTCACAATATTGCCCAAACCCAACAAAATCACCTCTTGATTGGGGAGAGATTTGCGCCGATAAATGTCCAATACTTCAATGGTTTTGTTGTTTAACAAACTTTCCAACATACCCATCAAAGCAATAAATAATGCGTAATTGATTGATTGCCAAGTGATTAGCTTCGTAAAATCGGGAAAGGTAAATATTTGCCAATAATCGTGCGGGGGATTGAGGAGGTATTTTTTATCGCTCAACTCGGGCAAACCTACATAAAAGCCCATTGCCACCCCAATCAAGAGAATAATAAATTGAAATGGTACTGAATTGTCCCAACGAGTGCGAAACAAACTCGGCGCAAACAAAATAAACAGACTAATGCCCCCCACCAAAGCCACCGCCGGTTGTAAGTTCCACAAACTATTGGGAATCTCAAGCAATAACCAAAAAGCTTGGTGATTTTGCGGACTTGCCCCCACCAATGTATGAACCTGATGAGCAAATATATGGATTGCCGCCGCCGTAATCACCCCAAAAATAACCGCATCCGGCACTACACTCTGCCAACTGCCTACCCGCAAAATACCCAAGATGACCTGAAAAACCCCTGCCAATACAATGACCGCTAAAGTGTATTGAATACCCGTTTGGGGATAATAGCTGAGGTTGTCGACTGCCAACAACAATATCGGAATGGTACTCAAGCCCGAAGCCTTGACCGCCAAAGGCGAGCTACTAAGCACATTGACCAACAAACCGCCCACAATCGCCGCGATACACCCCGCAAATATGGGAAAACCCGCCGCCGCCGCCAAAGCCAATGACATAGACAAGGAAAACATAAAAACCCAAGCCCCCGCCAACATATCCAACCGCCAGTGGGTTTTGAGTCGGGGAAGATTATTTTGCGGAACTTTGTAAACTATGCTCATTTTGCGATTCTTTTGCGGTAATTTTGGAGGCTTACTTTAAATATAATTGATTGATAATCAATGGATTAATCAAAAGCCATACAAATGTTTAGGAAATTGATAGATAGATTTATCTTTATTCATTGTCTTTATAACTTTACAATTTAAGAGCGAATTTAAAGATTTTTTGAGTGAGAAGGCTAAAGTGTAAAGGATATTTTGTAAGTATCTGATTATCAATTAGTTATAAAAAAATAAAGATTCTTCACTTTATTGCACGACATTTATTATTTCGGGTGGTTTTTCGGGTTTAAAATATGGGAGAAAAAAGTCCAAAAAACGACCAATATTTTGGGTGATATAAGCT
>JALONJ010000199.1 GCA_025455045.1 Microscillaceae bacterium
ATTCTGAACATTACCAAGCAAAATGAATATTTTGCGAAGGTAGCGAGCGAAGCTCTGAAGAATCTAAAGCGTTGATTATCAAGAGTTTCAGATTCTTCGTTTCGCTCAGAATCACTGAAATTGATAAATTTCAGAAAAAAAATTCTCATTCCTGAAAAGTGGTGAAGAACCTAAAACGAGTTGATTTTTTTCAAAATTATTTAAAGATTGATTTTTTGACTCACCTTTTATGAGGATTAGCTTTTATATTTTTTTTTGGCTACTCACTCTTTCGTCTTATGCTCAAAAAACTTGGGTATTGAACGAAAAAAATGAGCGGTATTCCCTAGGCAAAGGAGTCGAGTACCTCGAGGACCCGAGCCATTTGTGGTCTTTTGAACAAATCAGTCAACCGACTTACCAAAAACAATTCAAAAAAAGTAATCAAGAATTTCTCAATTTTGGTTATTCCAATTCGGCTTATTGGATTCGATTTGGGGTGCAAAAACGCACTGACGATGATAATACTTGGCTCTTGCAATTATCTCACCCCTTAGTGGACTCAGTTACAGTCTATTTTGTGGATAAAAAAACCGGCAAAGTTAGCTCCCACGCAACCGGCGGAGTGTTGCCCTTTGCCACTCGGCAAATTGCCAACCCAAATTTTGTGTTTTACTTACCTTTATTTCACAGCCCCGATTTGCTGGTGTATGTACACTGCCGAGGGCGCAATGCCAAACAATTTCCGCTATCAGTTTTTACCGAAAAATATTTTTTAGAAAAAACTCGCCAAGAGTCAATTCAAATAGGGATGTTTACCGGCTTTTTTATCGCCATTATCTCCTATAATTTGTTTTTGTTTTTTAGCCTACGAAGCCTCAGTTATTTGTATTACATCATTTATATGAGTGGTTTTGTGCTTTTACAATTGGCTTTGGGTGGGCTATTGCACGAGTATTTTCCGGCGCGTTGGGCGGTTTTGGCAAATTTGAGCAATTTATTTTTTGTGGGTTTTACGGTATTTTTCGGCAATCAATTTGCCAAGCAGTTTCTGCGAGTCGATAAGTTTATGCCCCGTTTTTATCGGGCATTTTGGATTTTGGATATTTTGGGTCTGGCTATTATGCTATTGACTTTGGCTTCGGTATCTTATTATCACGAAATATTGGTTTTTTTGCCACCTTTGGCTTCTTTGACCGCTTTTTTGACAGTCGTAATTCAATTTCCGTCTTCTCTCTATATTTTGTGGCGGGGCTATCGTCCGGCTACTTTTTATGTATTGGCTTGGACAGCCCTGTTTGGCGGCATTTTGATTTATGTTTTGGGGGTTTCAGGGCTGTGGTCAGGATTGCGGCGAACCATTACCACCATCAGACTGGGTTCGGCAATTGAGGCAGTCTTGCTGGCTTTAGGTTTGGCTGACCGAATCAACATTGTGGAGCAAGAGAAAAAAGATTTAATCATTGCCCAAAACCGCGACTTGGAAGCCAAAGTAAAAGCTCGCACTGAGGAGATCAGCGAAAAAAATCAAGAACTTGAGCAACAAAATCAAGAGATTTTGGCGCAGCGCGATGCCATCGAGCAAAAAAACTTGGCTATCAATGAAGCATTTGAAGAAATCAAAGACAAAAATCAAGAAATCATCAGCAGCATCAACTATGCCCAAAGGATTCAAAATGCGATGTTGCCCACTTATGACGAAATCCATAAACTACTTCCTGAATCATTTATCTTGTTTCGCCCACGCGAAATAGTTTCGGGCGATTTTTATTGGATTTTGGAAAAAGACCAAAAAATCGTCCTTGCGGTGGTAGATTGCACCGGACACGGCGTACCCGGGGCGTTTATGAGTATGATAGGCAATGATTTGTTGAATGAAATCGTGGGTTTGCGGGGTATCACCTCTGCCGGTCAGATTTTGAATCAATTGCACAAAGGCGTAAGAACAGTCTTGCGCCAAACCGAAACCAATAACCAAGACGGAATGGACATTGCGCTTTGTGTCATTGACAAAGCCCAATTTACCCTTGATTTTGCCGGTGCGCGCAATGGTTTGGTAATGATTCAGAATGGTGAATTACAATATTTCAAAGGTGATAAAATGTCGATTGGTGGCTTTCAAAAAGAAGAAGAACGGAACTTTAGCAACCAAATCATTCAATTAAACCCTGATAATCAAGCCATTGCGCCGATTTTTTATTTATTTTCCGATGGGTTTCAAGACCAATTTGGCGGCGAAAAAGGCAAAAAGTTTATGCTCAAAACTTTGTTGAGTGAATTACAAAAAATTCATTCCTTGCCCCTGAATCAACAAAAAAACCACCTCAATCAAACCCTAGAGGCTTGGATGCAAGCCGATAACAGCAAGCAAATAGATGATGTGTTGGTCTTTGGATTTAGAATTTGAAAAAATATATAATCGGAAAGTACTTTTAGAGGCTGTTTTAAAATAGGTTTAATCTATATTTTGTTAGAACGCAGATTTTGATGATTTTTTAAGATTGGACAGATTTTTTTATCCCAACCATCATAAAAATCTGCTCAATCAGCCTTCAAAATTACTCTGAACACGTACAAGTGCCTAATAATCAAGCGATTAATTGTTTTTCAGCTAAAAAACAAGGTTTTGAAACCCCAAATTTTAAAAAGGCAGGTCAAAATGACTTTAAAACGGGTGCATTTCAAATTTACCACCTATAGCCCTCTCCTTCGGAGAGGGAAGGGTGAGGCAAAAGAAATATGTAAATTTGAAATGTATCCCTTTAAAAACAGCCTTTTAGACCTTTTAACAATTTTGAGAATACCTTGTCTGAGAGCTTCGGCGAAATTTTGAGCTTCGCCCAAGCTGAAATAATTTTACAATGCGAATAGTATAGCCCATTAACCCCAATACTTATAAAAAATGTGTTTTTCTACGCTGGATAATAAAGTTGTATATGAAAGAAGTTTTTATCACAAAAAACAAAAACCCATAACCAATTGATTATCAATGAATTATGGATTTTTATTATCAAATCAAAATTTTATAAATCTGTAAAGTCAAAAGTTTCTAAGAAAGCCGTTGTAAAATTACCAGCTCTAAACTGCGGGTCGTCCATCAAGCGAATATGAAACGGAATGGTCGTTTTCACCCCCTCAATCACAAACTCTTGCAAAGCCCGTTTCATTCTAATAATTGCTTCCTCGCGCGATTGCGCACTTACAATCAACTTTGCCACCATTGAATCATAATTGGGCGGAATCGTATATCCGGCATAAATATGACTGTCAATCCTGACTCCGTGCCCCCCCGGAATATGCAAATTCGTGATTTTGCCCGGCGAAGGTCTAAAACCATTGCCCGGGTCTTCGGCATTAATCCGACACTCAATCGCGTGCAATTGTGGCTCATAATTTTTGCCGGTAATCGGAATACCCGCCGCAATTTTGATTTGCTCTTTGATTAAGTCAAAAGTTGTAACTTCTTCGGTAATGGGATGCTCGACCTGAATCCGGGTGTTCATTTCCATAAAATAAAAATTGAGGTGTTTATCCACCAAAAATTCTATCGTACCCACCCCCTCATAATTAATGGATTGGGCAGCTTTGATAGCCGCTTCGCCCATTTTTGTCCGCAATTCGGGAGTCATAATTGGCGAAGGTGTTTCCTCAACCAGTTTTTGGTGGCGGCGTTGAATACTGCAATCCCTTTCCGAAAGGTGGCAAACTGTGCCAAATTGGTCGCCGGCAATCTGAATCTCAATATGGCGCGGTTCTTCGACATATTTTTCTAAATAAACCCCATCATTGCCAAATGCCGCCCCTGCTTCTTGGCGCGCCGAGTCCCAAGCCTTTTCAAATTCTTTTTCGCCTTTTACGATGCGCATACCGCGTCCGCCCCCACCGGCAGTAGCTTTGATAATGACCGGGTAGCCGATTTCGGCGGCAATTTTTTTGCCTTCTTCCAGCGAACTGAGCAAGCCCTCCGAACCGGGAATAGTCGGTACTTTGGCTTTTTTCATCGTATCTTTGGCAGTTGATTTATCGCCCATTGTGGCGATCATCTCGGGCGTAGCCCCAATAAACTTAAAACCGTGTTCTTGGCAAATCCGCGAAAAATACGCATTCTCCGACAAAAAACCGTAGCCCGGGTGAATAGCATCGACATTAGTGATCTCGGCGGCCGATATAATATGCGGAATATTCAAATACGAGTCTTTGCTGGCGGGTTTGCCGATACACACCGCTTCATCGGCAAAACGCACGTGAAGGCTGTCGCGGTCAGCCGTAGAGTAAACTGCTACGGTTTTGATGCCCATTTCTCGACAGGTGCGAATGATTCGCAGGGCAATCTCGCCACGATTAGCGATTAATATTTTTCTAAACATACACTTCTAGGGATGACAAAGTTTTAAAACACTTCGTATATTTTTCATAAGTCATTGGTAATCAGGATATTGCAATACTTTTAACTTTCAAGGATCAGGTGGTTCACCATTATTGGCAGAGCCGGAGTATCGGCTTTTGGCAGATTCTATCGGGTGCGCAAATTTGGATTCATACCTATCTTTAATTAGGCTCGACCAAAAACAAAGGCTGGTCATACTCAACGGGCGAAGCATTTTCAACTAGAATTTTGACAATTTTGCCCGAAATTTCGGACTCTATTTCATTAAACAATTTCATTGCCTCAATAATACACACTACTTGACCGGCTTTGACCTCATCACCTACAGTAGCAAATGGTGGTGAATCAGGACCGGCGGCTCGGTAAAATGTACCAATCATCGGCGATTTGATAGTTAAGTATTTTGATTCATCACTAGCTTTGGGCGTGGCTGGCGTAGCCGGAGTATCGACTACCGGTGTGCTGAGGCTGGGCGTATTGACCGGCGTGGTAAAAATCGCCGGAGTTTGGCTCACCAATGTTTCGTTGGCAACTACGATTCTGGAGTTTTTCTTTACGCTTAGTTTAAAACTCTCGGTCTCGATATTTACTTCATCCAAACCCGATTTTGAAATAAAATCTATCAAATCTTGGATTTCTTTTGCTTTCATATTCATTCTAAAATTTAGATTAAAAAAAATTCTAGTCGTTATATCTATTGTTCAGCATATTTGATAACTATCTAATAATCAATTAGTTATACTCTTTGATTAAACTTGTTTGGCTCTCATTTTTCGCGCACCGGATGGAAGCCTTGGGTGGAGACCCCGCACTAGGCAGGGGTTTGGCTCGAGTGTTGGAGTACTTCAATGCCCCTGCCTAGTGCGGAGGCTCCATTTACGACAGCCGGGATTTTGCGCCCAGATTTTATTAAGTATCTGACTATTAAGTAGTTAGATTATTATCAGGGGTTTACTTCATTGCCATTGTAAGCCCACTTGATATACACTGCGCCGTAGGTAAAACCACCACCAAACGCCGCCAGCATCACATTGTCGCCTTTGCGAAGGCGGTTTTCGTACTCCCAGAGGCAAAGCGGGATAGTGCCGTTGGTAGTATTGCCGTATTTATGAATGTTGAGCATTACGCGCTCGCTGTCTAAATTCATTTTGTTGGCGGTAGCATCAATGATGCGTTTGTTGGCTTGGTGGGGAACTAGCCAAGCGATTTGCTCGCCGGTGAGGTTGTTGCGTTGCATTACTTCCATCACGGCTTCTGCCATACCCACTACGGCATTTTTGAACACGGCTTGCCCTTCTTGATACACAAAATGCTCGCGGTTTTCCACAGTTTCGTGGCTTGCCGGGCGGCGACTGCCTCCGGCTTTTTGATGCAGGTGTACCCAGCCGCCACCATTGACTCGACAGTAATGGTCAATGATACCGCTTTCTTCTTCGGTTGGCTCGAGCAGAACTGCTCCGGCTCCATCGCCAAAAATAACACAGGTGGCACGGTCTTGATAGTCAATGATTGATGACATTTTATCTGCCCCAATCACCAAAACTTTTTTGTATCTGCCGGTCTCGATAAACTGGGAGGCGGCAGTAAGTGAGTATATAAAACCTGAACAGGCGGCTTGCATATCGTAGCTAAACGAATTGACTGCGCCGATTTCGTGGGCAATGATATTGGCAGTAGCCGGAAATACAAAATCGGGGGTAGTTGTAGCACAAATGATGAGGTCAATATCGGCAGGGTCGGTATTGGTTTTGGCAAGGAGTTGATTGACTGCTTTGACTGCCATGTGCGAAGTACCCATATTTTCGCCTTTGAGAATGTGGCGTTCTTTGATACCGGTACGGGAGGTTATCCAATCGTCGGTGGTATCAACCAGTTTCTCGAGTTCTTGATTGGTAAGGATATATTCGGGAACATAAGCCCCTACGCCGGTAATCGCCGCTCTTATTTTCGTCATGCCTAATTTTTAGAGTATTATGAATAATATAGAAGCAAAGTTTTGGTCAAAACGCAACTTCATTTATATAATTACTTGATAATCAAGTATTTATAATTAATTTCAATTTTTATTTTTGCAACATTTCTTTGATATGGGTATGAATATTGGCTCGTACTACCTTTTGGGCAGTCAAAATCACATTTTTGATGGTTTCCCCATTCGAGATACCGTGGGCAATCATTACATTACCATTGATACCCAATATGGGGGTTCCGCCGATGAGTTCATAACTAAAATTATCAAAAAATGGGTCAGTAAAGTTTTTATGCTTCAAAATATCGTAGTATGATTCTGCCATTTTGATGACAATATTGCCCACAAAACCATCACAGACAATGACATCGGCTTTGTCGTTGAACAAATCTCGCCCCTCGATATTGCCTACAAAGTTGATTTTGGAGCTTTGCGCCATCAATTTATGGGTTTCTTTGATGGTGAGGTTACCTTTTTCGGCTTCTTCGCCCAAGTTGAGCAAGGCAACTTTGGGGTTTTGAGTCTGAAAAAAGTATTTACAAAAAACTGAGCCGATTTCGCCAAATTGCACCAAATGCTCGGGTTTGCAATCGGTATTTGCGCCCACATCGAGTATAATGCCGGTACTGCCATCGAGCTTGGGTACATAGCTGATGATTGCCGGACGCGAAATACCGGGAATGGTTTGTACGGTAAACAAAGAGCCTACCATCATAGCCCCGGTGTTGCCGGCACTACAAAAGGCATCTACGGCTTGGGTTTTGAGCAATTGAAAACCGATTGAAATACTGGATTTGGGCTTGGCGGGCAGGGCTTTGGTGGGGTGTTCAGCCATTCCGATTACTTCGGGGGCGTGAACCAATTCAATATTAGCTGGTATAGATGAGGGTAGTAAATTGCGCATCACATCTTCTTGCCCCACTAGCACAATTTGGGTTTCTTTATCAACTAAGGGAGAGGCAAGCAAAGCCCCTTCGATATTGGCTTGGGGGGCAAAATCCCCACCCATTGCATCAATGGCAATTTTCATATTGAGGTTTTAAATTTTTCTCGCAAGTTAGAAAAGAAATTATGAACTTTCTAAATTCCTAAGTTAAAATTTAGACTTGGCTGGGCTTATGATACAAAACCACTCGTAATTATCTGACTATCAGTTAGTTAAAAATAACACAATTCTGTCAAGTTTTTGGCTAATTTTAGCGGAAATTAATCACTTGAAAAAAGAATAAAAAACCTCAAGTATAAAGCTAATAAAATCAATTTTGAATACATAACTCATTGATAATCAATTAGTTAGATAAGTTTATCTTGATTTAATTACCCAAATACTCGAGGTACTTATCCCTAGTAGAGTACATTACTTAACTTTGGCGATTTTTTCAAAACCTTCTACTATCAATTGTCCTTTGTAATAAAGGTTGCCATCAACCACATACCCACGGTGGCGCAAATGCGGGGTGTCGGTGGTTTGACAAATTTGAATTGATTTTTCGGTCAATTTATCGTGAGTTCTTCTTTTATCCCGGCGGGAGGTCGAGAATTTATGTTTTGGATTCGGCATTTTACTTTTAGTTTAATTTTTTTATAATTTATTGAATTATTTTTAGGATTCATTTATTATAAAGTATTGTAAATCAATCACTTATATTTGAATGAATAGGTCAGCAAATTTTATTTTTTCAATTTTTTGAGGGCTTGCCAACGGGGGTCAATAGACTCGTCTTCGGGGTGATTGTTTTGATTGTCAATGTTTTCGGAACTATAAACCAAAATCTCCTCGGCATCGTCTTCCGGCTCATTGCGAAATTTTGGGTGGAGTTTTTTGATAGGCACTGCCAAATTAATAAACTCGTATAAATATTGCGCAACATTAATATCAGTTGTACCTCGAGCAATGAACTCCAATTCGTCGGTAACTTCTTCGTTGTGGTCCGAAAACTTCAAAATCAATTTTTCTTTGATGTGGATAGGCTCGGCAAAAGCTTCCAAACTGCGGTCGCAAATCAACTCAATACTACCCTTAATCTCAAAATCTAGCTCCATCATCGTTTCTGATTTGCGCAAGCGAAGATTTGCCTTAAGATTCCCTCGCTCGATGAGTGAATGAGGAAAGTGGGCAAAAAACGCTTCTTGAACCACAAAATTGTAGTCGTAGTCTTGATTTTTCAGACTAGCGATGTTTATTTGGTATGGGGCTAAACTTTGCAAAAACCTGTCTTTAAAAATTGAACCGCAAAATTAGAATTTATTAACCAGATTAAAAAATATTTAGGTAAATTTTTGTGTAATTATAGGCTTATTGATTCATAGATAGGGCTAAATCTATGCCTTGGGCGGTTTGGTGGTACCCTCTCCTACTCTTTTATTTACCCTTTGTTTGAGGGGCTAGATGAATAAAAAAAGGCTTGATTTTGCAATCAAGCCTCTTGCTATACCAAATATTTTTAGATAGAAAAACCCATAAAACTCAAAAAGCCAAACGACATCAACCCTACCAAAATAAAGGTAATGCCTAAGCCTCGCAAGGGTTTGGGAACATCGGAGTATTTCATTTTTTCGCGGACTGCCGCCAGTGCCACAATTGCCAATAGCCAGCCAATACCTGAGCCAATGCCATAAACGGTAGCTTCAGCCAAGTTGTAAGGGCGACCTGCCATAAACAATGCCCCGCCCAAGATTGAGCAGTTTACGGCAATCAAAGGCAAGAAGATACCCAAAGCTCCGTATAGAGCCGGAGAAAATTTTTCTACTGCCATTTCGGTCAATTGCACCATAGCCGCAATTACTGAAATAAAAACAATAAATTGCAAGAAGCTCAAATCGATGGTTTTGAGACTGGGGCTAATCCAAGCCATTGCGCCGGGTTTGAGGAAGTATTCATTCACCAAAAAATTGATAGGAACAGTAATACCCAACACAAAGATTACCGCAATTCCTAAACCCAAAGCCGTTTTTACATCCCAAAAAGTAGGCAAAAATCATATTGTCTATAAAAATGGTACGAATACCCAAATTAATCAAACCTTCCATAATTTCAACAATTTTGTATTTAATTGTTTATAAAAAATCTTTTTGTATGAAAACAAATTTGAATTTAAAATGTAATCCACTGATTACCAGTATTTTACAAAAATTCAATTTGGAATTAGCAATTTTTAATTGCGTTAGTGGTCTTCCGAATACCCATTTAAGGCTCGCTGTACCCAAATGATAATTCCGACAATAATACAAGCTCCGGCTGGCAACATCAACAAGCCATTGCCCATATAAGGGATTCCGGCGGCGGCAAATACTTTGTAACCAAATAAGGAACCAGAGCCGAATAGCTCTCGGAAAAACGCCACAATCACCAAAATCAAACCATAACCAAAGCCATTGCCTAAACCGTCCAAAAACGAAGGCCAGGGCTTGTTTGCCATTGCATACGCTTCCAAACGCCCCATTACGATACAGTTGGTAATAATCAAACCAACATAAGTAGAGAGTTTTTTGGATACATCATAAAAAAACGCCTGCAAAATCTGGTCAACCAAGATTACCCACAGCGAAACGATTGCCAATTGGACAATAATCCGAATTCGAGAGGGAATGGAGTTGCGTAACATTGAAATTACTACGTTGGAGCAAGCCGTTACGATAGTAACCCCAGCCGCCATAAACAGCGCGGGTTCCAACTGCACCGTAACCGCCAAAGCCGAACATATACCCAATACTTGGACAGTGATAGGGTTGTTACCATCTAAGGGGTCAATTAATAATTTTCTATTTTTTTTCGACAGCAGACCATCTTTGGGTTTCACTTCTGCTGTTTTTTCTGCGGTTTCTGCCATATTTTCTATTGATAGTATTACTTTCAAAAATAATTAATTTTAACAAAAAAACTAAATTTTAAGAATATTGTCTAAGTATCAAATTTATTAATTGACTGATAATGAGATACTTATGCAATATTATTTTTTTAGTTAAAAAAATTATAATTCTTTAACTTTTAGCTTTTTTAGCTTTGATAAATTTTTCGTAGCAACCCAAGTAATCTTTGAGCATCGCGGTCAAACCTTTGCCGGTGATGGTTGCGCCCGACATTCCATCTATTTCGTGGTCTTTGCCTTTGAAAGCCTCAACACTTGCGTCTCCACCCCCGAGTTCGCCTTTTGCCATAATCACTGAGGCTAAATTTTCGCCCTCAAATATTTTTTTGTCTTTATAGCGAACCTGAATTTCATCAGTGGCAATGCGTGCGCCCAAGCCGGGAGTTTCGCCTTTGTGTTCAAATTTTACGCCATTGATGGTGTTCAAGTCACCTTTGAGAGCCACAAAACCCCATATATCGTTCCAAAGCCCGAAGCCATAGACCGGCAATACAAAATACTCGGATTTAGAACCGTCTTCGCTCAAAATTTCATAAATGGGCAATTGACGTTCTTGAGCTTTCTTTTTGTATTCGGCAACTACATCAATATCTTCGGCTACTTTGCCTTCAAGCATTTTGCCATTGAAGTCAATTACATACGATTTGACACGTTTTTTGTAAATATCTTTTACTTCTTCTCGGTTTTTGATGGTCATCACCGTAGCCAAGATATTTTGCTTTTTTTCCAACTCTTTGTTGGCATCTTGAAAGGGCTTTAAACCCAAAGAAGCCAAAGCAAGGGCAATCGCGCACACCAAAGTCAAAATGACGGTGTAAGTAATGACATATCCGTTAGACTGTTGCATATTTCATTCGTTTTTTTCTACGATTTTTATTCGCATCTACTACATAAAAGTCAATTAAAGGGGCAAATACATTCATTAAAAGTACTGCCAACATAATACCTTCGGGATAAGCGGGGTTGAATACCCGAATCAAGACGGTCATCAATCCAATCAAAAAACCATAAATCCATTTGCCGGTTTCGGTGTGCGAGGCAGTAACGGGGTCAGTAGCCATAAACACAATCCCAAAAGCAACTCCACCCATCAAGATATGATAGTGGGCGGGCATTGCCATAAACGCATTGACTGCCAAAGCATTTAATAATAATCCGGTCAAATAAGTTCCTACAAAGGCACTGACGATGATTTTCCAACTTCCTACGCCGGTGGCAATCAAAATCAAAGCTCCAATCAAGCACATCAAAGTCGAGGTTTCACCAATTGAGCCGGGTATTGCTCCCCAAAATAGATTCCATTCAGTAAATAATTCAGGAGTCCAAGACTTGGCAAAGGCGGCTTCGACTGCCCCACCGATTTCGGTTCCTTTGGGAAGGTTTGCCGAAGTTTCGGCGGCAATTCCGAGGGCAGTTGCGCCCGAATAGCCATCAACGGTTTTTTCGCCACCCAAATAGATCCATATTGAGCTACCCGCCATTTGCGCCGGATAAGCAAAGTATAAGAAAGCCCGAGCCGTCATTGCCACGTTCAAAACATTCATCCCCGTACCGCCAAATACTTCTTTGCCAATCAAAACCGCAAAAGCCGTAGCCAAAGCAACTTGCCACAAAGGAATGGTAGGTGGCAAAATCAAGGGAATCAACATACCTGATACCAAAAAGCCTTCATTGACCGAATGTCCTTTGCGCACGGCAAAGTAAAATTCAATGGTAAGCCCTACCACATAAGAAACAATGATAATCGGCAGAGTAGCCCACAAACCAATGATGAGTTTTTGAATCATATCGGCTTCTTTGCCAATGGCAAGGTAGTGTTGATGACCTACATTCCACATACCAAAAACCAAACAAGGAAGCATCGCAATAATGACGGTCATCATCAGGCGTTTCATATCCACGGCATCGCGGATGTGTGCGCCTTTGGCGGGCGCAGTGTGATTGGGGACAAACAAAAAGGTCTCGAAGGCATCAAAAACCGGATGCAATCGCTCCAATTTTCCACCCTTCTCAAACATTGGTTTTTGTTGGTCTAATAATTTGCGTAAAAACTGCATAATTTTCTAACGTTTATCGGTTTAACGTTTTGCGTTAAATATCTGATAATCAAATGTTTATAATTTTAAATAAGAATAAATCAAATAAGATTATGTGGTGCATTTCAAATTTACTACCTATAACCCTCTCCTTCGGAGAGGGCTAGGGTGAGGCAATAGAAACGCGTAGATTTGAAATGCACCCGATTATATTTCTAAATTTCGTTGTAGAAGCCAAATGTTTTGCGCCACGCCAATTTTTAATTATGTTTTTGCAAAAAACATTGTATAAACAATTTAAAAATCTGATAATCAATGACTTATGAAAAATTATTCGTTTTTTGATTCTAAATCGCTCAATCTTTCAATGAATCAATTGATATTCATAATTAAAATACTGGCTATCAATCACTTAGCATTTTAAGCACTTTGTAGGGCTTCCAAACCTTCGCGCAAGAGCGTTTGGAGGTCGTTTTTGGATACATCGACAAACTCACACAAAGCTACATCTTCTTCGAGTAGTTCATAAATGCCTAATTCTTCCATGGCTTCCAAATCATTTGCCATAATTGCTTTGAACAAAAACATTGGCAAAATATCCATTGGCAATACTTGTTCAAAAACCCCAGTTTGGACAAAGGCGCGTTCTTCGCCGTGCAAGTTGGTATCGGCTATGCGCTCTTTGGCAGGCGACAAAAATGAAAACAAGCCAAAAGTGCGTTGAAAACTGATTTTGGCAAAAGAGGGCAAAATCCAACCCAAAAACTCGTGTTGGTTGCCTTCGGGCAATACCGTGAGGGTATTGGCATAAAAGCCCAAGTAGCCATCTTTACCAACTTTTTCACCACTCAGGGCATTGCCCGAAATGAGGCGAATATTATCGGATTTTAAATTATTTTCAATCAATTTAGCCACCGAAACGCCCGAAATGATGCGGTGATATTGCGGGGTTTTGACTTCCGAACCGGCAACGGCAATGGTTTTGGAAGCATCGTAGCGACCCTCTAAAAACAATCGCCCGATTTGTTGCAATCCATAGGGGCTTATCGTCCACACGGTTTCGCCTTTGTTGATAGCGTCGATGTGGTGAATTTGCACGCCCACATTGCCTGCCGGGTGCGGACCGGCAAATTCGTGAATCGTAGCTCCTTTCAAAGATTTGAAAAGTGAGCTTTTGCCACCCCGCACGGTCAAATGAATTTTGGGAACAATTTTGCTAAGGGCAGTGATTCCGGCTTGGAGGTATTTTTCTTCGCCTTTGAATACAAATTCATAATCAGGGGCCAAAGGGTTGGAGTCGAATGCCGAAATAAACAAGGCTTTGGGCTTGCTATCGGGGTGAGCCACAATGCCAAAAGGGCGTTCAATGATATTTGCCCATACACCACTCGAGAGCATCGCCTCGAGGGCTTGGTCGGCACTCAATTGTGCCAATTCACTTTCGGAATATCGGGTAAATGAAAGGTACTCGACCTGTTTGTCGGCTAAAATTTTGATTGCCAAAGGCACGCGTTTGGCACCGCGTTCTACGGCGACTACTTCGCCACTTACGGGCGAGGCAAACACTGCCTTTTCGTTCATTTTATCCAGAAAGATGGGGGTTCCGGCTTTTACGGTATCCCCTTCTTGTACCAGTACTTTGGGGCGAGTAATGTTTTTGAAATCGGTAGGTTTAAAACAAAAAGTGTCGGATGTAAGTGTATCGACCAGCTTTTCTTGTGCCTTACCGACCAAGCGTATATCAAAACCTTTACTGAGCTTTTTATACATAATGAATGCGAAGTTCGTTTAAATGCTGTGCAAAAATAGCAAGTTTTTCAAAAATAAAAATTTAATTATCTTTAAAATACCGTTAAATCAAAATATTTGACAAAAAAATGCGTTTGATTTTTTTTAAATAATATAACTAATTGACAACCAATAAGTTATGATTTTTAAATAAAATATCGCCAATCCTTAGCAAATCGATATATGGGCGATAAAAGTTTTAAACCCAAAAAAAAGTGTCAAAAACCTGAGTTTTTGACACTTTTACATTGTAAATTATTCTCGACTTTTGGAGGCTTTTTTGGCTTCTTTTGCCGCCTTTTTTTCCTTGGTGGTTTTAGCGGGTGCCTTTTTAGTCTCTTTCTTGGCATCGTGCGACTTCATAGTTATTGTATTTTAGGGTACAACCATCTAAATTATTTCAAATATAACTGAAAAATTCTTAATTTATTGAGTATCAATCAAATCTTAAACCCAATTAGTTTAAGAATATGATTGTAAGCACTTGATTACCAATGGGTTATGATTTTGATTAAAATATTGATTTTTCAAAATAATCTTGCCAAGATTTGCAATCTTAGCATTTATTTTACTATATAACTCATTGATTATCAATGATTTATTTATAAATAAATTTTTGTTATTCAATATTTATCCAAAGCAATAATTGGGCAAATTGTCTTATTTTTATTAAAAACATTCCTCAAATAAGTTTTATAATATCCAATGCGATTATTCAGAATTGCCATTCAATAGATTGTTTTTTTATATATATTTGCCCCACTTAAGCGTATTATAAACCCTAATTTACCATCAATTTAGCCCATTAAATCATTGATTATCAATATTTTATGGGAATAATACTCAAAATTGACCATTCTAAAAATTAACATTCCTATTTGAATGCAAGCCATTACACAAACCAATTTTCAATTTAAAGGACAATCGGATTTTTATCGGGGCAAAGTGCGCGATGTGTATATTTTCCCGGACAAACTGATAGTGATTTCTTCGGATCGTATCTCGGCGTTTGATGTCATTCTTCCGCAGCCCATTCCCTTCAAAGGGCAGGTACTCAATCAATTATCGGCTTTTTTCTTGACCGAAACCGCCTCCGATGTACCCAACTGGTTGGAGGCAAACCCCGACCCTAATGTAAGTGTGGGCAAAAGATGCAAACCTGTGCCTTTGGAAATGGTGATTCGCGGGCATTTGGCGGGTACGGCTTGGCGGGCTTACAAAGCCGGACAAAGAGAATTTAATGGTAATATTTTGCCCGAAGGCTTGCGCGAAAACGATGCGCTGCCTCAGCCCATCATCACCCCGAGTACCAAAGCCGAACAAGGACAACACGATGAGGATATCAGTACTATCGAAATTTTGAACCGAGGGTTGGTAACTCCCTCCATTTATGAGCAGTTGGAGTATTATACCAAAACTTTGTTTAGGCGCGGGCAAGAAATTGCCCGCAAAAGCGGCTTGATTTTAGCCGATACCAAGTATGAGTTTGGTATGTATGAAGGCAAAATCTATTTGATTGACGAAATCCACACCCCCGATTCGGCACGTTATTTTGATGCCGATGGTTTTGAGGAGCGGCAAGCCCAGGGCAAGCCCCAAAAACAACGCTCCAAAGAAATGGTAAGGCAATGGTTGATTCAAAATAACTTTCAGGGACGCGCCGGTGAAAAAGTGCCAACAATGTATAAATCTTGGATTGATAAAATTTCGCAAGAGTATATCGCTCTATATGAGCAACTTACGGGCAAAAAATTTGTCAAACTTGAGTCATCTACCCGTCTTAATGATTTGCAAAAAAACATTGAAAATTATTTGATTAGCCGAGATTAGTTATCTAATGAGTTAATTATTAAATGTGTTGGTGTGCTGAGTCATCGGAAGTAGATGAGTTGTAATCCATTGATTGTCAATTATTTAACAATTGTACTTTATTTTTAAATCATTCCTGTACATTAATCCAGAAAACTTTAAGAACCCATAATATATGAAACATTCTCTCGACAAACAAGAAAAATATACTGTCGTAACCGTTGATGAAGATAAACTCGATGCCGCCGTTGCCCCTGATTTGAAATCGATCTTTGTAACTCAAGGAGCCGAAGGAGTGGGCAGTTTTATTGTGGATTTGCATTTGGTGCGTTACATCGACTCATCGGGCTTGAGTGCTTTGCTTACTGCCAATCGCATTTGCAATGAAAAACAAGGTACTTTGGTGATTGTAGCCCCAACCGAACACGTAATGAAATTAATCAAAATTTCGCAATTGGACAAAGTTTTGAATATTTTGCCCACCGTAGAAGAAGGCATCGATTTGGTATTTATGAATGATTTGGAGCGGGATTTACAAAACGAAGACGAATAATTAATGCCTTGATAAACCATAGCCGATAGCGTACAAATACTTTTGCCTGTTTAGCTTTCATTATTTGTATATAAATGTAACTTATTGATAATCAGTTTTTTAACTATTATAAAGTTTGTCTAAACTTATTTTGCAAAGGCATTTAAAATTATGGCTGAGGCTATGGTTTATGGTCTAAAAATATGATAGAACTTACCATATTGGGCAATAGCGCGGCAACTCCGGCGCACGACCGCCACCCTACTTCGCAAGTACTGGCTCTGCCCCACAAACATTTTTTGATTGATTGTGGCGAAGGTACACAAATCCAAATGCAACGTTATAAAGTCAAAATGGGCTATATTCGCAATATTTTGATTACCCATTTGCACGGCGACCATTTTTTGGGTTTGGTGGGTTTGTTGTCGTCTATGCACTTACAAAAACGCGAAGAAGACATTAATCTATTCGCGCCCATTGATTTGATGGAGATTTTGCGGATTACCTTCAAATATAGCCATACGGTTCTCAATTTTAAAGTCAATTTTTTTCCCTTGCCGCCGCAAAGTGGGGAAATCATTTATCAAGATGACCAAGTAAGCATCGAGACTATTTTGATGAATCATCGCATTGATTGTTATGGTTTTGTGTTTCAAGAAAAAACCAAAAAGAAAAAGGTTTTGGTGGATAAATTGCCCCCTGATACGCATTGGCAAATATTGGTTGCCTTGAAAGACGGACAAGATATTTTGGACGAAAGTGGCAATCTGCTGTACCGATGCGAAGATTATACACTTCAACCACCCAGCTACAAATTTGTGCATTGCTCCGATACCCGCTATACCGAGTCGTTTTTGGCGCAAATTGCCGAAGCCAATATGATTTATCACGAGGCTACTTACTTGCACGAAGACGTACACAAAGCCGAATACACCTTCCACTCCACCGCCCGCGAAGCCGCCACCCTTGCTCACAAAGCGCAAGTAGGTAAGCTGGTGATAGGGCATTTCTCCTCACGCTACCGTGAGCTAGATGCGCACTTGCACGAGGCTAGGAGGATATTTCCCAATACTTTTTTGGGCATTGAAGGCGATACCCTTAGTGTGGAGTTGCCCAAAATCGAGATTCCAAAAGTTGAAAAATAAATTGTAAATCATTAATAATCAATGACTTACAATATTTTGAAGGTTTTTAGCTTCTGCCAAAATGGTTGCTACTGCTTGGATTATCAAGTTTTTGACAAATCGCTTATTCAATACTCACACTCCACTAATACTTCGGACAGTTTTTATAAGTACTTGATTATCAGCCAGTTATGCTACTTCAAATATTTTTTTTATAACTAACTGATTATCAAGCACTTAGCAAATAATTAGGAACTAGAAACCCAAAACTGTCCAAACTATTGATTCCACAAAATTCATATTTATTTCTCCCCAGTGCGGGGAGTTTGAGCGAAGCGGAAACTTCGCCCGATAAATGAATGAAAAGCCTCCGACTTTTCCGACTTTGCCGAGCCGGTTTTGATTGCCTAAATTCAAGAATAAATACCTGATTATCAGCCACTTACATTCTTAACCTATCGCCAAAGCATTTCATTTTTATCCAACTATTTTAATTATCAAGTACTGAGCTATTTTCTTACATCCAACCACCCAAACCCCCAGCTTTTTATTTGGCAAATGATAAAGAAAGGGTGCATTTCAAATTTACCACCTATTACCCTCTCCTTCGGAGAGGGCAGGGTAAGGCAAAAGAAATGCGTAAATTTGAAATGCGCCCATTGCGATAAATATCTCAAACAAAATACTTTTTGATAGACTGGCTGATGTTGCGGAAGTAGTTGATTTTGACATCTTGCGCCAACAAATGTTGCAACAACTCTTTTTCTTGAATATACAAAGGGGTACGAATGATCAACACCAAGCCGGTATTCTCGACGCTATGGTAGGCAAAGCCCTTCATTAATTGTTCAAAAACTGCCTGCGATAGCCCACACTCCAACTCAAAACAGTTTTCCATTCGTTCGCTACCAAACTCGGCAGTTTTGCCATTATAAATTTCCTTGCCTTCTTTGAGGTAAAGCAGGTTATCGGCAATGCGTTCTATTTCGTGCAAGTGCTGTGAACTTATCAAAATAGACACCGGAAATACCCGACTTTCAATCAATTGACGCAAAGTATTCAAAATCACGGTTTGAGCATTGATGTCCAAATTAGCCAGAGGTTCATCTAAAACCAAGAGTTTGGGCTTGCGAATGAGGGCTTTTGCCAGAGCAAATCGGAGTTTGTATCCTCCCGAAATCTCGCCCCAAGTCTTATCAAGATGTTTGTCCAAATCGAGGCGATTCGCTACATTCTGCACGGCTTCTACATTGTGTTTGCCTCTAAAACCAAACAAACTTGCCTCTAGTGCCAGATTGTTGTACAATGAGCCGTACCATTTGGGTAGCTCCTGCGGAATAAAAGCAATATTTTGTTTTACTTCGTACCAATTGACGTAATTCCAAACCAATTGATTGAGGTAAGGGTAGCAAATATCCCCTTGGCTGGGTTGCAAATCGCCTACACAAATCCGAAAAAGGGTGGTTTTGCCATTGCCGTTTTCGCCAACTACTCCCGTAATTTCGCCGATTTTGAGACTTAAATCTACGCCGGCTAATTGGAAATCATTTTTTTTGTATTTTTTGCCAATGTTTACTCCTTCAAATACTACTTGGGCTTGCCTTGCCTTTTGCAAGTTGGTTTCCATTGGTTTGGGGGTTTCGGGGCGAAAATACTCAATAGTTGTTTGGGCTTCACTGTTTAAGTAGTCTTCCACGATTTGGTCAATCAACTCCATAATGGGGGTTTTTAGAGCCTCTTTTTGGTTTGCGTCTTCGGTTTCGTTGAAAGCCTTGTCGAGGTTGAAGGCTTGGGTGATCAACAAAGGGTCAGTGGCAAATTTTTCGGCAAAAGCCAACAAAGGCAACGGCAACAAGGCGGTTTGCAAAATCGCTTTGAGTTCTTGGGCTTGGGTATAGATAGGCTTTTCCACGTATCAACAGATTTTGAGTTGGATTTAAAAACTTTTGTTCACTGCCCACAGCAGGGCGGGTAAGACATAGGAATTAAAAATTAGGAATCGATTAAATACCTGATTATCAATGTATTACATTATTTTAACGTGAATATTTTGAAATATATTAAAAAAGTACAAAAAATTAAATTTTTAAAAAAACAATCCAAAATCCCCCAAGTCGTCATCCTGCGTGG
>JALONJ010000200.1 GCA_025455045.1 Microscillaceae bacterium
TTATAAGAACCTCATTATCAATGTTTTATGTAAAACCCGATTCATAAAAATTCTTACAAATTAAATATTCGTTTAAAATTTCTATAGTGGGAATTTCTGCGTTATTTTAAATATTTTATGTAACGAGCTGATTATCAGATACTTAGTAAATAACTCGGAAAAGAACCCCCTCCGGGGGCAGGGGGCTGTTAAGTTCTGAATACAACCCCACCTCCACCCCCTCCCCTTTCAGGGAGGGGCTTCCTGAATCTTCCCCCTCTCAAGGGGAGAGGGGGTAGGGTTGAGGTCTAACGGCGAATAAAATTTGGCTCAAAAAGAGAACTTAACAACCCTACTCCGGGGGCAGGGGGCTTAGAAACAAGAAACTGTCCGAACTATTGATTTGCCTTATTCTACATAACTCAAAAATGCGTTGCCACGCACTACCGGTAATTGATTGGACGTATATACCACCTCGAGTTGAATCGGCTTGCCCTGAGAGTTGTAAGTGTATTTGTAAGTTTCCTGATAGTTGGGCGTAGAACCCAGTTCATCTATAGTGGTAACTTTTTTGGGATTGTTTTGAAAGAATTTGTAAAAAAACAAAGGCTTGAAGTGTAAAAACCTATCCACATTTTGCTTGTTATCAAATTCGCTATAAGTAATGGTCTTACTCAACTGTAGCTCATCAGAGTCGGCTTTGGGCATAAACAATTGAAACTTCACCAAGTTGCCTTCGGCATTGTATTCAAAAGTATTGCGATGGCTGAGTTTGGGTTCTTCATTGGTTTTTTTGTAATATATCAATCTTTCAATCAATTGATTTTGCGCATTGTAAGTCAAATGATGGGTATGAACCGAGGTTGTGCCATTGATTTCCTCAATTTTGACTACTTTATCACCTTCATAATTGTATAAAATACGCGCATAATCATTTAGGCGAGCATAATCAAGGCGTTTGTTGGCATCATAAAACAATTTATAAGTCCATATATTGGCATTATTGACTTCTTTTATTTCCGAAACCTGCTTGTTATCATTGTATTTCAACTCAGTAAACGCTCCGCCCCCCCAGTCAATCTTACTCAAAAGATTTCCTTGCGGTTGGGGATTGGGGTCTTGAGGGTTTGGATTGCTCCCATTGCCGGGGCGTGGACTTATGGAGTCTTTTTCGGTACACGCTCCCCAACCCAAACTAAGCAGTACCAAAGCATACATAAATAAATGAATCAGCTTTTTCATAAATTTTTTAAAATTAAAGGTTATATGGTATAGTAATTTTTATAAGTAAGGCAAAATTAACCCTAAATATTAGTCGTGTCAATCGCATAAACGGGTGATTTTACTCGTTTTAAGGAAATGGGGGTTTAAAATAAAAACATATATTGCTGATAATCAAGCATTTACATATTTTTAGATTTATATTTTAAATAGTAAAATTTGGAATGAAGATGATAATATCGAGATGATAAGGCTAAAAGAACAATGTTTTTTTGAAATCTAATTCATCATTTCTTCGGCTTAAAAAATAAAAAAAACCCGAAAATTCATTAGAATCCTTGGATTTTTAAATTATATAACTATTTGATTATCAGGATTTTACCAACTTTCCTTCTCACTTCTCATAATTTCCTAATCTTTATATTCTTGAACCATACCTTGTCATTGTGGTCTTGCAAGGCAAGGCGACCTTTTTTGGCTTTGCCGAAGTCGGGCATATCTTTGAATTTGCTGGCGGCAATCATTTTTTTCCACTCATCGGTAAACATCTGATACTCAACCACTTTGTAGCCATTGAGCCAATGCTCGACTTTGCCGTTTTTGACTACTAAGCGGGCTTGATTCCATTCTCCCGCCGGCTTGACGGTTACAAATTTACAGGCAATCAAATCATACAAATCACCGGCGTGGTGTTTGGGGTAGCGCGAGTCGGGGTGCTTGGCATCGTCCAAAACTTGCATTTCGGGACCGGTGCGCCATACATAGTCGTATTTTTTATTTTCTACCACATTAAAAAATATCCCGCTATTACCAGCTTCCGATACTTTCCAATCTAAGCGCAGTTCAAAATTTTCAAATTCTTCGGTGCTTACAATATCGCCGCCGTCGATGACTCGTCCGTCCTTGTCTTTCTGGGAGTTGTCAAACATTAGAGCGTTGTCATTGACTTTCCAAGCTTTGCCCAGTTTATCGCTGTTGAAATTGCGCCATTTATCAATCGTTTTGCCATCAAACAAGAGCTTAAATCCGGCGGCTTTTTCTTCGTTACTTAGCTCATTATCAGCCGCTTGCGTGTATTTTTTATCACTCACCATTCCCAAATTATTTTTAGGAATTTGATTCATTGTGTACCAAGCCTCCGTACTCCAAAGGTCGTGATTTTGTTCGCTAACCAAACCATTACGCAAGCGAATATATACCACGCGATTTTCTTCAATGCCTTCTATTTCCAAAAACACTTTTTTGCGGTCAGCCGAAACATTGGCAGATTTTACTTTCAAAACTTCTTCTTCCATTTTGGGTCCGCCATAGTTTTCGGTAGGTTTGTACCACCATTGTTTGATTAAATAGCTTTCTGGATTCCAGCCTGCGCCATTTTCAAGGGCTTCGGTAAATTCAATTTCAATGCCATTGGTTTTGGCGCGCACTGCCAGCATTTCAAAAACCGATTGATTATTAAATTTCAGTCTTTGTAAGCCATATTTGCCCATTCCTTTGGTGGTTACGTGTCCCCAGTTGCCCGAAACGCCAATTTCTCCGGCGTACAATTGTCCATCGGGTGCCCACACCAAGCGATTTACGCCCGCTTCCAGCCCTTGCACAAAGCGGAAAACCGCGCCTTGGTATTCGCCATTTACTTTTTCGACAAATACCCGCTTGATACCGCCGTGGGTAACTTCGCCGTGAAGCATTTGCCCTTTGTAAACCCCCAAATTCAAATAAGTAGGTTGGCTGGGCGAATTGCCGATTTCGTCTTGCGGAAGCCACACCACCGGCAGGGTTTCTTTCAAGTCTTTCGTGCCTTCAAAATCTACGGCTCGGCTGCCATAAAACGCGCCTTTTTTGACGTGAACTATTTTGCAAGAAGGTAGCCAGTCGCCTTGATTATCCGCAATAAACAGTTCATTATCAACGCCTATGCCTATGCCATTGGGTGTGCGTAAGCCTTGCGCGATGAATTCGATTTCGCCGGTGTCTTTATTTACTTTGGCTACTTTGCCTCGGTCGGGATTTTGTGGATTGCTGCTTTTGCCACCGGGTTCGATGGCAATTGCCAAAGCAAAATAAAAATGATTGTCTTTGAAAGCTAAACCAAAAGCAAACTGGTGAAAATTGCCATTGACCGACCAGCTATTGCATACAGTTTGGTATTCGTCAATGATTTCATCGTTGTTATTATCCACCAAGCGGGTAAGTTCTTGCTTTTGCAAAACATAAATGTCTTTGCCTACGATTTTGATACCCAAAGGCTCGGCTAAACCAAAAGCAATTTTTTTGTAAGTAATTTTATTGGGGTCGTTTTGTTTCAAATTGTCCAAAATATACACTGCGCCCAATGAATCCCAAGTACTGACGACCATTCGCCCATCAGGAAAAAAGTCTAAACCGGCTACGCGCGGTTTGAAAGTATCGGGGCGGGCTTGGCCAAGATCAAATGCCGGATGGACTGCCTCGAGGGGTAAGCCATCGCCCGGGATTTTTTGCCCGGTATAAGTAGCCACGGGTTCTTTGACATTTTTATTGACATTTTCAGGCTTGTACGTTACCAATTGGCTCTCGCCCCACCAAGCTTCAAAGCGTTTTTTATCGGCATTATACACTTCCAAAGCCATAATTCCGCTTGTAACACTGTTATACTCAGGCAATTGCGCGCTATAATAATGCACTTCGATGGTGTGTGCGCCGGGTTCGAGCGTAACTTCGCCTTGTTTTTCAAAGTTGGTATTCTGAATAGTGGGGCTTTCAATGGCAAGTTTACCATCTACTTTGACGATTGCTCCGCCATTGCGTGCCGAAATTTTGAGTAGCGTATTGCCCCGCGTTTTTACCTGCAAATCGCCTTTGGCTACCACCAAAAAATTGCTTTCTACCGGCAATACATCTTTTACTTCGAGCCAGCCGCCGAGGTCATTATGCCCAAATGAGCGATACAAGACTGCTTCTTTGGGGATTTCTTGCATTGCTTTCCACGAATCCCATATTTGATACATATTAAAAATCAAGCCGACACTGGCGTTGGTTTTGGGTTCGGGTTTGGTGTTTTCGGGGTTCATTGCCAAGATATATTCCACCATTTTTTGGGCATCTTCTTGGGGGAGGTCGGGGTGAGGATTCATGGCGGCTTGTCCCCATACGCCGGAGCCGCCTTTGATTACTTTATTGACCAAATAGCCAATATCTCGCTTTTTGTACTTTTCGGCAATATCTTTATACGCCGGACCTACGGTTTTTTTCTCGGGATTGTGGCAAGAGTAGCAACCTTTGTTCTCGAACATCGATTCCATTCCCTTTTCGACTTTTGCCAAAGACTCAGGCGAAGGCGTTACGGCATTTTCATTAAAAATCAAACTAAAACTCGTTTCCTCATTGCTTTTGAGACTCAATAAGCCCTTGATTTCCAGCGTATTAACGGCGTTGAGTTCTTTGGTCTCTTTGTTTGTCGTTTCTAATTTGCCGGTCGTATTGTATTTGTCTTCGGAATCAATTGCCTGAATTTTGGTTTTAAATTTGACCGCCATACCACTCGGCACATTGGACGTTTTGAAGATTCGTTTCAAACTAGGCTGTTTAGTAGGTGTCTCGACATATTCAGGCGTTTCTTCAACTAAAATAGATTTGCCTTTTTCGTATTCCAGCGCGTATTTCAAAACCAATTGACTGTTTTGGAAGGCGTGTCCTTTGTATTGTACTTTGGGAGTAATCGTTTTGTCCGAAATAGTCAAGACCCAAGGATTTTCAATTTCATTGCTCAAATAGGGCAAACCCCGCACTTCGGGTTGCGGTCCGTGCGCGCCGGTATAAACTGCCCCATCAAAATTGACATCACCTTTCCAAGCCTTATACATTCCGCAAGTTTCGGTGCTGTAGGCAATCCAAAGTTTGGGGTGGAGGGCGGCGGTGAGCATTCGCGGCTTACCATCTAAGACCGAGCGAAAAACCCAAGGGTCGTGCGGGCGTTGGATATCGGCTTTTTTTTCGCCACAGGCGAACATAAAACCAATTAACAATAGGCATACAAATAAGTGTCGCATAAGTTTAAAAGTCCGGTTTGCTTAATGTGTTTTTTTGTAAAAAATTGAATATCAATGAGTTAGTCAATAATTAAATTGAATTTTGTTGATTTTTTTTATTTGGACTTTAAAATTAATGCTTTTTTGCAAACTATAGCTTGCCTTAACAAATTCTTAGGAAATGAAAATTTTTTATAGAAATAGCCATAGTTTCAACAGGTTGTGGAGTTTCTAGTTCTGAGTTTCTGGTTAGGAGCTAAGTAATTGAAAATCAAGTAATTAACCGAAATTTTGCGAATTTTATAAATACCTGATAATCAATGAGTTATGAGATACCTGTCTGGTGCGAGCCTTCGGCTTGTGCTGATGATTCCCAAAGCCTCCGCTTTCTTTCGTCCTAAGCGAAAAACCACCTCAAATTTCCAAAGTTAAAGTAATAAAGTCAATAATTAAGACTATAAGCATCTGATTTATCAGACATTTAGCTATTTTCCGTGCATTCAGCTTATACTACTATACAAATTTCAAATTGGCAAATATAAATCATTGATAATCAGTATTTTGCACCTTAGCGTCTTTGCGCGAAAGCATATTTTGTATAGTAGTATTCATTCAGCTAGGGGATACTGGCACGAGCAAAATACTCGCGCCAGTATCATTTTTTTATCATTCACAACCTTGCGCTATTAGGGGGATTATCAGCCAAAGGCAGATACAATCAATAGATCAGGTCATTTTAATACAATTGGTTCTTCATCACTTTTCAGGAAAATTGTAACGCAGGCTTCCAGCCTGCGCGCGTAAATGAGTTTAGACTTAGTATAAAGCTAGAACTTCCCCAAAATGAGTGAAGAACCTTTGGAACAACATAACTAACTGATAATCAATTAGTTGCAAAAATTACATTAGGAAACTCGAGACCGAACCACCACCTGTGGCAGAGCAGAAGGATTAGAAACCATCTGAACTATTTATATCATCAAAGTTTGAGTTTATTTTTTCTTAAAAGTACTCACATTGTACAAAAAGCCAATACCCAAGGTTTGTTGGAGTTGGAGTTTATCACTAAAGTCTTTGTCATAGAGCATTATTACCCCAAAAGTAGTACTGATATAATTATTTACTTTGGCGGCAATTGATAGATTGAGTCTATGGTCTATTTGGTCAAATGACAAAGTTTCGTAATTGGCATACATTTGATATAAGATATTGAGTTTGATGTTTTTGGCTATATCTTTGTTCAGTGCCGCTTGCAATTGAAATGCCAGCCATTCGGTTCTTACATTTCTGTCCGCTTCCACCCCGTAGGCTTTGGTGCGCTGTCCGTTGATGATAGGGCGTACCTCATCATTCATCAAAAAAGTAAAGCGCGGGGCAAAAGGGCTAATTCTTAGCGAAAACCAGTCATTGGGCTTATATGCCACCCCCCAAGCCAGTGCCAACTGCGCCGGAGCCATAAAGCTGGACACCAAGGAATCACCACCCGTACCATCTTTTTTGCCACCATATAAGTAACCGGGCGCAAAAAAAGTAGAAAAATTGCCCGACATAAATACATCCCATTTAGACGCAATTTTGTACCCCGCCACACTATTGAGTAAAATTTGGTCGGCGGCTTTGCGCGTAACTCCCGCTTGATACACATAGCCCAATTGCAAGTCGGCGGTATTGTCCCACGACCATTTTTCTTTCATATACAAGGCTCGGGCATTGACTACTATTCCCAAAGCCATAGAATTGGCACCACCGCCTACCCAATTGCTAAACGAGGCTTGGTTGAAATTAAGCCCACCGCTAAATGATTTTTGCCAATACGAAGTATCGGAGCGGGCTTTGGTGGAGTCGGATTGGGCAAGGGCTGTAGAATGAATCAATCCAAAAATCAAAAAAACAAAAAAGCTAGTAATTTTGCTTAATTGCAAAATAGTAATTTTTTTCATAATAAAAATAAGATTAATTAAATATAATATTTGGTTTTTTTAAAAAATAATTAAATATTATTTTTTTGGTAAAAATAGGTAATAATTGAGAAAACCTCAATAAATTTTGGCTAAAAATAAAAAAAAAGCTCTAAAGTCCTGACTTCAAAGCTTTTTTATTTTTGGATTTCGTCTTATGCGCTGTTAGGCAAAACCTTTATTTTATTTGGCAGGAGTCAAGATTTGATAGGCTTCTTCAAACTCCGAGCTACGCACTGCTTTATAATGCCCGGCGTGGTAGTTGTCGAGCCGTTTGAGAATATTCAAAACCATTATTTTTTCGCTTTCATTCATTGTATCAAAAGCCATACTGCCTACTCTTTCCATATAAGGCATACTTTGCATCAGTACGTCCATTCCTTTGGGCGTGATTTTGAGGCGTTTGGAGCGTTTGTCTTGTTCGTCGGGAAACTCCTCCGCCAGTTCCAAAGCCAACAATCTTTTGATAATATCGATACCCGAAGGAAACTCCGACAACATTTCATAAATCAATTCGCTTTTTTTGGGGGTTCCCATTCGTTGCAAACCAATGAGATAAACCCAATCGTCAATATTGCGTAAGCCAAAATTCTCGATGGCTTTTTTGCAGTACAATCCGGCGTATTTGTTGAGCCTGCCAATCAGAGCCGCCAAATAACCGTTGAGGGGTATGCCTCGGTTTTCGGCATTGTGAGCCGGGGCTTGAGCGTGTTCGGCTAGATAACGCACACAAAAATCCTCAAGGCTCAAATCAGGATTTTCGGTTTCGTAGCTTGCCCAAATATTCACCAATTCAACCAGTTTATTTTTCATACAAGTTTTATCTTATTTTGATAAGGTTGTAAGTTGTTGATAATCAGAGGTTTATAAAGTATTGCTCAATTACCATAGCTTACTTATTTTTAAGTTGTTTTTGGTTCAAATTACATTTTAAGGAATAGGCAAAAATAATGCGTACAACATTTTTTGATAACTTATTGATGTGCCTCGCCTCTGGCAGGTTTTTCAAGTAATTAAAAAATTATTCATTCTACATTATTCACTATTCATAATTAATGAATCCTTTTGACAAAATGATTTTTTTCAAATATAAAAAGATATTTTCAAAATACTTTGTTTTCGTATCAATTTTTAGCTATTTTTTCTAAAAATGCACGAATTAGCAATGACTTCATTGTAAAATCAGTTCTCTAACCTTGGACTGTGGCACACAGTCCAATATGACTCTTTTTTTTTATAGTACATCGATAATCTTTGACTTTTGACAAATAGAATGTATTACAGCCTGTCTAGGCTGTGATATAAATTTTTTAATTCATTGATAATCAGTTAGTTATAAAAAAATCGTTTACCCGCATTTTTAACTCTTTGATAATCAATCATTTATAATTTCAAGTGGTTTATGCTTAAATACTATATAATTGGGTGCATTTCAAATTTACGCATTTCTTTTGCCTCACCCTGCCCTCTCCGAAGGAGAGGGTGATAGGTAGTAAATTTGAAATGCACCTATATAATTTCTCATTCTTTTGCTATTTTAATACTTTTAATTAACATATTGTGGATGGTGGCTTCGGTTTTAGCCGAAGTTATCTTACTGATAATCAATACTTTATATATTTTTTATCTGCTTCGGCTAAAGCCGAAGCTATTTTTATAATTACTTGATAATCAATTAATTATAAAATAAAAAACAGTTTGTTAAAATTTTTTGAACTACTTTTCGTACTTAGATACAAATAAAGTGTTGAAAAAATGAATAAATTTATTAAGTTATTGGTTATCAGCTTATTATCTTTCCATATCGCTTGGGCGCAAGAAGCAAATACTTATTTCAAAGCTGGAAGTGCCAAACTAATGGCTCGGCAGTTCAAAGAAGCCATCGCCGATTTTGATGAAGGACTCAAGCTCGACAAGTACAATGCCGCCGCGTATGGCAGTCGGGGCTTGGCAAAAGCCGGTTTGGGCGATTTCAACGGGGCTATTGCCGATTACAATTTTTTGTTGCAATTGACTCCGCAAGATGCACGGGGGTATTTTTACCGAGCTTTGGCATACATCGAGCTAAAAGATAGCGACAAAGCCTTCAATGATTTGGACAAAGCCCTCAAAATCAATCCTTCGGATAGCAAAGCCTACTATCATCGAGCATTGCTCAAATACGAAATCAAAGATGCAAATGGGGCTTTGACTGACCTCGATGCTTGTATTCGCCTCAATCCCAAAGACTTAAAAGCCTACAACAATCGCGGAGTTATCAAAGACCAACTCCTTGATTATCAGGGAGCTATTGCCGATTATACCAAAATCATTCAACTCAAGCCCGCCGAGCCGCAAGCCTATTACAATCGCGGCATCTCGTACAAAAATTTACAAAAATACGCCGAAGCCCTCGCCGATTTCAACAAAGCCCTCGAGCTAAAGTATGCCAACTCTGATATTTATGCGCAACGCGGTTTTTGCAAAAGTGAACTCAAAGACTCCAAAGGAGCAATAGAAGACTACAACAAGGCAATTCAATTGAACGCCAAAGATGCTATAGCCTTTCACAATCGCGGCTTGGAATATCGCAAAATGCAAAAAAATGAAGACGCATTCAAAGATTTTAACCAAGCCATTCAACTCAACAATCGTTATAGCAGTGCCTATTATCATCGAGGTAACCTATGGATGGAGCAGAAAAAATTTAAAGAAGCCCTTACCGATTATGACAAGACAATTCAATGGGAAAAGCAAAATGCCAATGCTTATTTTATGCGTGCCAATGCCAAATTTCAATTGCAAGATGACAAAAATGCCCTGGTTGATTACGACCAAGCCATCAAACTAAGCCCGCAAGATGCCTTGCTCTACTTTAGTCGGGGTATGTGCAAGCAAAGATTGGGTGATTTGACTGGGGCAAGTCAGGATTGGGATAAAGCTGCCTCTTTGGAAAAAAAATAATTTTTTCTGCCAATTAAGTCAATTTGTTGATAAAAATATAACATAGATGATGCGGATTAGACGGATAAATACGGATTTATCGGTGCAAATCTGTTCAATCCGCGTCATCTGTGTTCTAAAAAAACCTCAAATACTACCTGACAGTATTAATTTGATAGGATACTAAGGAATGAATAGTGAATAATGTAAAATGAATAATTTTGTAACTACCTGAAAATCAATATGTTACCAAAAAATATTGAATCTTCGCTACTTTTCAGGAATTGCCTTCGGCAATTCCATTGAATTCTGAAAAGCTCTCGCTTTTCAGTGATTCTGAACATTACCAAGCAAAATGA
>JALONJ010000201.1 GCA_025455045.1 Microscillaceae bacterium
TTTATTTTTAAAATAATTGATGATTTGTCAAAAAAAGCGTATTTTTACATCATAATTAGCTCATTATCAAATAGTTACTAAAATATTCACGTTATTTTAACAAAAAATATCGTTTAACCTGCTCATAAATGATTTTATAGTTACTGACAACTACAGATAAGTATTGTAACCCATTGATTTTCAGCTATTTGTAGTGTATTTATTTTACCACAAAGAACACAAAGAACACTAAGCTATTTACTTGGTGAACTTTGTGGTAAGATAAGATTTTAATATGGCTAATGTAGGCTTTTAAAAGTCCATTTTAGTGGTCTCTCAATCATTTTCAGTGGCTAAATCGTTAATTCTTTGAGATTTTCGTAGTTGTCAGTAGTTAGAATTTCCTGAAATGGCTAAAAAACTTAATAAAAAGCACAACTATCTGACCGTGTCCGCCTCTGGCGGATAATCAATTATTTATAATTTTAAGGGCGATTGATTGAAAGCAACAATCTCAAATCATCATAAGTATAAAATTCGTTGTAGGTATATAAAATCGGTCGCCATTTTTCGTTTTCCCACAAAAAAATAGTAGAATGGGTGAGTCTATTTTGTTGGTCATACGCCGGAATTTCTTTCAAAAACGCGCCGGTATTGTATTGCATTTGGCTAGTATGTACGTGTTTGACCGCATTTTTGATTTTATACACGATTTTTTCAATCCATTTGCCTTGTGCATCATATTTCAAGTCGATTTGGTATTTAAAAAGGTTGGCTTGATTGCCGTTGTTATGCGCAAATACCTGTGCCGATTTGATGTACGGGGTTTCAAAAAAATATTTGAGTCTGATTGTTTCCAACACTCGCCCAAAATCATCTAGTTTCTTGCGGATTTTTACTTTGCCGTTGGCATCGTTGAGGTAATGCCAGTTTTTGGTCTCATACAATAGATGAGTCAATGAATAAGGATAGACAAACATTTGGTAATAATTCAAAGAATCTTGCCCATAATCAATTACCTTTTGCAAATGCCCGCCTGCTGTAAAATGAGCTTCGGCAAGCAAGCTATCGGTAGAGGTAAAGGGAATTTGCTTCAAAGTTTCATATTGTTGGACATAACTAGCCCAAGCACTGCTATCTATTTTGAATTTGACCGGCGGATTTTTAATAAAATTGAGATGGGCGTATAGTTTTTGAATTTTGGGATATTTGTGAATATAATCAATGTTTTTCAAATATTTGATGCCTACTGCCGAGATTTGAAATTTACGCTTGAGAGTCGTATAGGGTTTATCATCAATCATTTGGGTTTGGGCGATTTCTGTATCCGATTTTTGAACTTCAATCAATCCATCGAAGCCACTTTGCCGTGCCAAATTCTCCAAATCGGTCATCAAACTGCTATATCCATCGAGGCTACTCACCTCCAAAGTGCGCAGGCGAATAAAATCGGGATTAGGCGGGTATTGACCCGCTTGGTACACCTCCATTTGCGTGGTCTTTTTTTCCAAAGGAATATCGTGAATGATTTTGCCCCCCAAGTAATTGTGATAATTGGGCTGAACCGGTGCGCAATCGCTCATCAACAAAGCTCCGGCAATGGGAACTATCCCCAAAAAAATTCGGATTAGGATACGCATACTTTTGTCGGTTAATTTATTTAAAATCTTGATTATCAAGTTTTTATCATAAACTTTATTTCAAGTTTTAAAGTTATTTTATTTTACGGACAGAACGAAATTTGTCCCCGAATTTAACATTATTTAACGCGAGGAGTTTTCAATAAGAAAATATCCTAGCAAGCCCACACAATCAGCAAAGATTGAATATATTTGCAAAATGATTGTATCGAAGTTACTTTGTATTTCAAAAAATCAAGCCAATTGTAAAGGTCAAATTACTTAATACAAATGCTTGATTATCAATACATTAGTGAATAAATGTGGTTCTCCACCACTTTTCAGAAAAAATGTAATGCAGGCTGTTAGCCTGCGCGCGTAAATGCGTTTAGGCTTAGAATAAAGTTAGAATTTCCTGAATATGGGTAAAGAATCATAAATGTATCAATTCGTTGAATTATTAGTTTTCAAAAAATACTTGTATGAATATTGCGCTGAGAGTCGGTTTATTGATTTTGGTCGGAGCCATTGTTGCGATGTTGATTTTTGCGCCCCGAATGTTCAACAAAGCCAGTTACAATCTTCAAAATGTATTGGCTCCTTCGGGCAATGCCGATTTGGCTCAAGGAATGTTGTCTTGGGCGGAATTGGAAAAAGAAAAACGTTATAACTCGCTCGAGGAAGCCTTGCGCAAGCCCGAAGACGTGCGTATTTTGGATTTGAGTCATCAAAAACTAAGCGAGATTCCCCCCGAAATTGCTCGTTTCAAAAATCTACAAATCTTAGAATTACAAGAAAATCAAATTGGCTTTGTACCCGACGAAATCGGCAATTTGCGGCACTTACAGTACTTACACCTGCGCAAAAACCGCATTACCCGCCTTCCGGCTTCGGTGGGGCAGTTGGAATACCTCAAAATTCTTGACCTGAGTGCCAACCAACTGAAAGAGCTACACCCCAACTTGGGCGACCTCAACCGCCTAGAAGAAATTGACGCAAGATTTAATCAACTAAGGGGCTTACCCAACGAAATTTCGCGCCTCAAAACCCTCAAAGTCTTGCGGCTTGGTTCTAATGAGCTGATTCGCCTGCCCGAGCAAATGCCCGAAATGGACAGCCTTACGCTCCTCGACCTTAGCAACAACCTCTCGATGGAACTCCGTCCGATATTGGGCGTGATAAGCAAAATTCCCAATCTGCAAAATCTTGACCTTTCGCACCAAAATCTGGCGCGGTTGCCGCAAGGTGCTGCCGAACTCCGCAAGCTGAAAGTCCTCAACTTGCGCAAAAACCACCTCAAAGAACCCGAAAAAAGCAACATTCGCAGTCTGTTGCCCAATACCGAAATCGAGTTTTGACTATTGCTTCGGCTTGGGAGTCTTGAACCTTAAACATTAATTAAATCTTTGATTATCAATTGATTATCGCTTTTTTTTGGTCAAAAAGTATAGATTTTTCGTGCCAAGAATTACTCAATTGCGCTAAAAATAACCCACAAATTTTGGCGAGCGATTTAGTTTTTTCCAAAAAAAACTTTTAACTTTGAAACCGTATTTAGTCTATATCGTTTATAGACTAAATTGTAAAATCAAAAACATCAATACTTACTTGTAATGACCGAACAAAAGTTTATCATTCCGCAAGATTATCACATTACCAAAGCCGACAGGCAAAAATCTTTCAAACACAAATCATTCGTAGTCTGGTTTACCGGCTTATCGGGTTCGGGCAAATCTACTTTGGCAAATTTGGTGGAGCAAAGGCTTCATTCTTTGGGCTGTCATACGTATATTTTGGACGGCGATAACGTGCGCCACGGATTGAACAAAGACTTGGGCTTTGATGAAGTGAGTCGCCAAGAAAATATCCGGCGAATCGGCGAAGTTGCCAAACTGATGGTCGATGCCGGAGTGATTGTCTTAACGGCATTTATTTCACCTTTTCGCTCCGACCGGCAAATGGTACGTGAGCTACTCCAAGCCGATGAGTATGTAGAAGTGTTTGTCAATTGCCCACTTGAGGTCTGTGAGCAACGCGATGTCAAAGGCTTGTACCAAAAAGCCCGCGCCGGAATGATTAAAAACTTTACCGGCATCGACTCACCCTTCGAGTCGCCTACCCAGCCCGAAATAGAAGTAAAAACCGATATTTTGAGCCTTCAAGAATCAATGGAAATTGTTTTCCAAGCCATTCAAGACAAAATAATGATTGACGAAGAAGATGATAATAATGATAATGATTAAGTTGTGCTGGATTGAAAATCTTTTGAGTTTTTCAAATCATCCCGTCTTGAATCGATAAGCATTTGATTGTGTTGGATAAGCAACAAGAATAAAATAAAGTAAACAATTGAATTTATTAATTAATTGATAATCAATGTATTACATCAGCACATCAGCACATCTTATAATTAACTCATTACTAAGCAACGAATTAAAAATTAAAGTTAAAAAAATTAGCAAAGTATTAAATCATAAAAATGGAAGTTTATAACTATTACATCAATCACCTCAAAGAACTAGAGGCTGAATCAATTTTCATCTTGCGAGAGGTTGCCGCCCAATTTGAACGCCCGGTTTTGTTGTTTTCGGGGGGCAAAGACTCAATTGTTGTTACCCACTTGGCAAAAAAAGCCTTTTTTCCGGCAAAAATTCCTTTCCCTTTGTTGCACGTAGATACGGGTCACAATTTTCCCGAAACCATTGAGTTTCGGGATAAATTGGTCAAAGAAATCGGCGCAAATTTGATTGTCGGTTTGGTACAAGATTCCATCGACCAGGGCAAAGTAAAAGAAGAAAAAGGCATCAACGCCAGTCGCAATGGTTTACAAACCGTAACCCTGCTCGATGCCCTCGAGGAAGGTAAGTACGACTGCGCTTTGGGGGGCGCGCGCCGCGATGAGGAAAAAGCCCGCGCCAAAGAACGATTTTTTTCGCACCGCGATGAGTTTGGACAATGGGATCCCAAAAACCAACGCCCTGAATTGTGGAATCTATTCAATGGCAAAAAACACGTAGGCGAGCATTTTCGCGTATTTCCGATTTCTAATTGGACTGAAATGGACATTTGGCAATATATCTGGATGGAAAAAATTGAAATTCCCTCTATTTATTTTTCTCACAAACGCAATTGCTTTATTCGGGATGGAGTGATTTATTACGCTTCAGATGTAATGCAACGCAAAGAAGATGAAAAAGTAGAAGAAATGGTGGTTCGTTTCCGCACCATTGGCGATATGACTTGTACGGGTGCCGTATTTTCGGATGCCGATACCTTGCCCAAAATCATTGAAGAAGTTTCGGCTTCGCGCGTAACCGAGCGTGGCACACGTGCCGATGACAAACGCTCCGAAACCGCTATGGAAGACCGTAAGAAAGCCGGATATTTTTAAGATGTGAGATTTTAAGATTGTCGATGGCGGATTTTGAAAAATACAAAGATTGCATAATTTGTTAAATATTTTTTTTGTAAATAACTGGTTATCAATCTTTTACATTTTAATAATTAAGAATTTTCAGTAAAAGACATTCTTAAATTTCAAGTTTACTGATAACTATTTATCAATTTAGATAATGAAGGAGGTTTTAAAACAAAGAACCAAAGCGTTTGCCCTAAGAATAATCAAATTAGTTCAAGAATTTCCAACTAACAAAATTGGAGATGTTTTGGGTAAACAGATTTTGCGTTCAAGTACCTCAATAGGCGCGAATTATAGAGCAGCTTGTTGAGCAAGGTCGCAAGCTGAATTTATCGCTAAAATGGGCATTGTTGAAGAAGAAGCTGATGAAACAATGTATTGGTTAGAATTAATAATGGAAGCAAACTTAATGGAAAAAAGTCGCTTGAAATTGTTATACGAAGCAGCCAATAAATTAACCGCAATTTTCACAGCTTCGGCTAAAACAGCTCATCAAACAAGAAATTCTAAAAAAATATTAAATCGAAAATCGGAAATCCGAAATCAAAAAAATTGAAAATATGAACGATTATTTAGATATGGAACTTTTGCGCTTCACTACTGCCGGAAGCGTAGATGATGGAAAAAGTACTTTGATTGGTAGAATGTTGTATGATACCAAAACCATTTTTGAAGACCAAATGGAAGCGGTGGAAAAATCAAGTACCCAAAAAGGCTTAGACCACGTGGACTTATCGCTCCTGACGGATGGTTTGAAAGCCGAGCGCGAACAAGGGATTACCATTGATGTAGCCTATCGTTATTTCGCTACCCCCAAGCGCAAATTTATCATTGCCGACACGCCCGGGCATATTCAATACACCCGCAATATGGTTACTGGGGCTTCGACGGCAAACCTAGCCTTGATTTTGATTGATGCCCGCAAAGGCATTTTGGAACAAACTTGCCGTCACTCGTTTATTGCGTCTTTGCTCAAAATTCCGCACGTGGTCATTTGTATCAATAAAATGGACTTAGTGGATTATCAACAAGAAGTATATGAAAAAATCGTAGCCGATTACAAAAAATTTGCTGCCAAATTAGAAATTCCTGATATTCATTTTGTGCCTATCAGTGCTTTGAATGGCGATAATGTTGTAACGCGCTCCAAAAATATGGATTGGTACGATGGCGCAACTTTGTTGTATTTGCTAGAAAATGTATATATCGGCAGTGATTACAACCACATTGATTGCCGTTTTCCCGTGCAATATGTCATTCGTCCACACTCTGACGAATACCACGATTATCGCGGTTATGCAGGGAGAATCGCCTCGGGAATTTTCAAACCCGGTGACGAGATTACGGTGTTGCCTTCAGGCTTTACCAGCAAAATCAAATCAATTGATACTTTTGACGGGTCTCTGTCGGAAGCCTTCGCACCGCAGTCAGTTACCATTACTTTGGAAGATGAAATTGACATCAGCCGAGGTGATATGATTGTGCGTACCCACAACCAACCCGAAGTAAGCCAAGATATTGAAGTAATGTTGTGTTGGCTCAATGCTAAACCGCCCATGCCGGGCGCAAAATACGCGCTCAAACATACCACCCGCGAAGTGCGCGCCTTGCTCAAAGAAGTAGTGTATAAAATGAATATCAATACTCTGCACCGCATTGAAGATGACAAAAATATTCAAATGAATGATATTTGTCGAGTGCGTTTAAGAACTACTTTGCCTTTGTTTTTTGATAGCTACCGCAAAAATCGCTTTACCGGTAGTTTGATTTTGGTAGATGAAGGCACCAATGAAACCGTAGCCGCCGGAATGATAATATAAAGTTAGCCCCGAAGGGGAGAACAAACAGGGGATTTGGAAATTTGTTAAATTTTGTAATTAACTGATAATGAAGTAGTTATGAAATTTTAACAAATTTCTCTTTTCTCCTATTCTAAATCCAGTGAAGAGTCTTAATTTATTGTAAGACAAAAGTAAGGTTCTTCACTCTTTTCAGAATGATAAATTAAAATTAAAAAAAACAATTGAGCAATCAAACAAAAAAAATGCAGACCCCAAACTTTAGCGAACTGCTCGAAATCGCCAAAACTGCTTCGCTGGAAGCGGGCGTAGAAATCCTCAAAATTTATGAATCCGGCGATTTTGGCATAGAGGCAAAAGCCGATAACTCGCCTCTCACGCTTGCCGACAAAGCCGCCCACCACGTAATTGTCAAACATTTGGAAAAATCCGGCTTGCCGATTTTGAGCGAAGAAGGCAAAAGTATTCCTTATGCCGACCGCAAAGATTGGGAATATTTTTGGATGGTTGACCCTTTGGACGGCACTAAAGAATTTACCCAAAAAAACGGACAATTTACGGTTAATATTGCCCTAATTCATCAGGGTAAAGTGGTTTTGGGCGTAGTTTATCCTCCAGTTTGGCAAAAATTATATTATGCCATAAAAGGACAAGGAGCTTTTGTAGAAGCCGAAGGACAAACCAGCCAACTTTTTACTGAAGGCAACCAAAACCCTGAATCAAAAATCAACAAAATCCTCGCTTCAAAATCGCATTTCAACCAAGAAACCGAAGATTTTATCAAACAATATCCTGAGGCGGAATTAGTCAATATTGGTAGCTCGCTCAAGTTTATATGGGTTGCTGAAGGCAAAGCAAATGTGTATCCGCGCATTGCCCCCACGATGGAGTGGGATACTGCCGCCGCCCAAATCGTGGTAGAAGAAGCCGGAGGCAAAGTAGTGCAATTTGCTGATAATCAGCCGGTTGTGTATAATAAAGAAAATTTATTGAATCCGTATTTTGTGGTATATGACCGCTTATAGGCTTGGGTTTTTATAAAATTGGTGCTTCAGAATGATGTTGGATGGTGTGCTACCATAGCTGTCAGGTTAAAATTCTTTTTGTCATTTCGTAGGAATCTGGCTGTTTATAAACCTTTGGTTATCAATATTTTAGAACAGCCAGATTCTTCCAGAATGACAAATACAAAAAGCTGATAATCAGTGTTTTAATCATTAACCTCAGGGCATTGCGCCCAAAGATTATTGAAAAGATTTGATTGAAGTAAATTTTGATGTAGCTATCTGATAATCAATGGAGTATAAAAATTATGTGTAGATTTTTTTGCCTTAAAAAATTTTTTTCTTTAATTATCTATTAAGTTTATAGATTTTATATATTTTCGCATCATCAATTTATTTTTTTACAAATTATCGTTAAAAATAATTTAGGTTTTGGGCTTAGTTTGCGACAATTTTGGCAGATATTTAGGCAAAAATAAGCCAAGATTGAAGTTTACTTTCAAAACATTTAACAAGTAATATATTGATAATCAACAAGTTATGATTGATTACTAAGAAAAGCGGTAATATATTTTTATAGACTAAGTTTTCAAAAAACTGTTTAGTTCACTATTACAACAATTTAATTATGGGTTTTGAAGCAATCGTAGTAATTGCCGTAATTATTATGGCGTTTGTGCTGTTTATCACGGAGATATTGTCCATTGATTTAGTGGCAATGCTCATTATGCTAGTGTTGGTCTTAACAGGTGTGATTAGTGCCAAAGAAGGCGTTGCTGGATTTAGCAATGATGCCACGATTACGGTAGCGGCGATGTTTGTTTTAAGTGATGCTTTATTTCGAACAGGGGTAGTGAATAGCATCGGTCCTCGTTTGGCGAAGATGATTCGCTACAATATGCGATTGGGGGTTTTTTTGATGATGTTTGTAATTGCTTTTATTTCGGCATTTGTCAATAATACGCCAGTGGTGGCGGTTTTTATTCCGGTTATTATCAAAGCGGCGGTGGATGCCAATATCAGTCCCTCCAAATTGTTGATGCCTTTGTCGTTTGCCACTATTTTGGGCGGAACTTGCACCTTGATAGGTACTTCTACTAATATTTTGGTGAGTGGGCTTGCCAAAGATGCCGGTTTGCCGGGTTTTTCGATGTTTACGTTTGCCCCGATGGGGCTTGTGTATTCTGTAATCGGCTTGTTGTTTTTGACTTTTATTGGCGTAGATTTGATTCCCAATCGGGGGCAAGGCAAGGATTTGGGGGCGCAATTTGGGATTCGTAACTACTTGACCGAGATTGAGTTATTGCTGGGTTCGCCCGAAATAGGCAAACGCATAATGGACTCGCGCTTTGTCAGCGATTTTGAAATGGAAATTATAGAAATCAGGCGCGAAGACAGTACTTTTATCATTCCGCCACTCGATTTTGTGCTAGAGGCTGGTGATATGCTCAAGGTTCGATGCAATGTTGAAAAGCTCAAAGCCCTCAAAGATACTATCAAAGTAAGCCTGAAACCCCAAATCAAAATTGGCGAAGATAGTTTCCAAGAAAAAAACACGGCTTTGGTGGAGGTAATAGTTAGTCCTAACTCTGAATTTGAAGGACAAACTTTAGCCGAAGTTGATTTCAAACGCCGCTATCGCGCAGTGCCTTTAGCAATCAAACATCGCGAAGAAATTGTGAATGAAAATATCAACAATACCATCTTAAAAGTTGGAGATGTAATCTTAACCGAAGTAAAAAAACACCGTTTGGAGGAGTTTCGCCAACACGAATTTGGGCAAGAAAACCCCTTTATTGTGCTTTCGGAAGCCGAAATTCCTGAATACCCCAAAGACAAAGCTATTTTGGTAATGCTGACCATTGCGGCTGTAGTAGTTACAGCTTCGCTTGAATTAGTGCCGATTATGGTGGGTTCAATTGCGGCTTGTTGTTTACTGGTTTTGACCAAATGTATTGACCCCAAAGAGGCTTACCAAGCAATTGATTGGAAGATTATTTTCTTATTAGCCGGAGCTTTGAGCTTGGGGGTGGCAATGCAAAAAAGTGGGGTAGCCAAAATGGTTGCTCAAGGTTTAGTCGATAATTTTGGCGGATTTGGTCCTTTGGTCTTGGTTTCGGCTTTGTACTTAACTACTTCTTTGATTACCGAAATAATGTCGAACAATGCGGCGGCGGCTTTGCTCACGCCCATTGCGATTGGAATGGCGCAATCAATGGGCGTAAGTCCAATGCCCTTTTTGATTGCCATTACTTTTGGCGCATCGGCAAGTTTTATGACTCCCATTGGCTACCAAACCAATACAATGATTTATACCGCCGGGCAATATAAGTTTATGGATTTTGTGAAGGTTGGTACTTGGCTCAATTTACTTTTTTGGATTGTGGCTACGATTTTGATACCGATATTTTTTCCGTTTAAATAAACAATAGTTTGGACAGTTTCTAGTTCCGAGTTGTTCACTAAGTATCTGATAATCAGATAGTTATAAAAAAATGCGGCTCTGTCGTTAATTTGGTTAATTCATAGTAATTTTTCAAGATTATTTAAACCCTAAGGGTTTTAAAAACCCTTAGGGTTTGGACTCAATCCCCAAATTAACGATTCACCACTTTTCAGGAATTGCCGAAGGCAATTCCATTGAATTCTGAAAAGCGAGAGCTTTTCAGAATTTTTTTAGATTCCTGAAAAGTGGTGAAGAACTCTAGATTTTTTACAAACCCTTGATTATCAAAGGATTAACATACTTTAACAAAAATTTAAGCAAAAATATTTTGCAATTTGTTCAACAATCTTCTAGTTTTGTAAGCATAAAGTAAAAAGTCAATTACCGCTATTTATTAATTGATTTATACAGAAGCGCGGAGAGAATAGGCTCTACGAAACGCTGGCAACCTACTCTATACAATAGCAAGGTGCTAATTCCTACCTAAAAATTTTAGGAAATATAAACTCAAAACAATGAAAAGAATTAACAAAAACCTCAAACCTTCCTATCCACCGCTACACAATTCACCGTTTATTTCTCCCAATCTCCACATCTTTTGTGCAACAAATTGTATTTGTTGTTGCTGCTGTTGTTGTTGTTGCTAATTTGCTGATTAGTCAAGGATAACAATTAGGAAATTAGCCGTCAATTTTTTGACCTCAGTGCTAATCGCCTAAGCAGGTATGCCTTGATTGACTTTCAAATTGGAAAACCATAACCTAACAATGGCTTTGCCTTAAAAATTAACTTAAAATCTTGAAAATCAATTAATTAAATCATAACTTAAAACTAAACAACAAAATGTCAAACTATCATTTTGAAACTTTGCAAGTCCACGCCGGACAAGATGCCGACCCAACTACCGGCTCGAGAGCCGTACCCATCTACCAAACCACTTCGTATGTGTTCAACTCTGCCGAACACGGGGCAAAACTCTTTGCTTTGCAAGAATTTGGCAATATTTATACTCGCATTATGAACCCCACCAATGATGTACTTGAGAAACGCTTGGCTGCTCTCGAGGGCGGCGTGGCGGCTCTGGCGGTTGGTTCGGGGCAAGCGGCGCAGTTTATTGCTTTGAATAATATTTTACAAGCCGGTGATAATTTTGTTTCTACTTCTTTTTTGTATGGGGGTACTTACAATCAATTCAAAGTGGCTTTCAAACGCTTGGGAATTGATGTCCGCTTTGCTGAAGGCGATACTGTAGCCGCCTTTGAAAAATTGATTGATGATAAAACCAAAGCCCTTTATTTGGAAACCATTGGCAATCCGGGTTTCAATATTCCTGATTTTGAGGCGATTGCAGCATTGGCACAAAAACACGATATTCCCTTGATTGTAGATAATACTTTTGGCGCAGGTGGTTATTTGTTTCGCCCGATTGAACACGGCGCATCTATTGTAGTTGCCTCTACCACCAAATGGATTGGCGGACACGGCACCAGCATTGGCGGAATCATTGTAGATGCCGGAACTTTCGACTTTGGCAATGGCAAATTTCCGCAATTTACCGAGCCAAGCGAAGGCTATCACGGCTTGGTTTTCAATGATGTATTTGGCAAAAACGGCCCTTTTGGCAACATTGCTTTCATCATTCGCGCTAGGGTAGAAGGCTTGCGCGATTTTGGTCCGGCAGCGAGTCCATTTAATTCATTTTTGCATTTGCAAGGTTTGGAAACCCTCAGTTTGCGCGTACAACGCCACGTGGACAATGCTTTAGAATTGGCGAAATGGCTCGAGAGCCACCCGCAAGTAAGCAAAGTAAGCTATCCGGGTTTGGCAAGTAGCCCTTACCACGAATTGGCAAAAAAATATTTGAAAAATGGCTTTGGCGGCGTATTGTCGTTTGAAATCAAAGGCGATAAAAAAACTGCCGAAGATTTTGTCAATGCCTTGCAATTGACCAGCCACCTGGCAAATGTAGGCGATGCCAAAACCCTCATTATTCAGCCTGCCGCCACCACGCACCAACAATTGAGTGATGCCGAGCAAGCCTCCGCCGGGGTTACGCCTACGCTCTTGCGCGTGAGTGTGGGAATTGAGCATATCGACGACATCAAAGCCGATTTTGCCCAAGCTTTTGAGAAAGTGAAAGCCTAAAAGCCTTTGTCATCTTGAGCAAAGCGAAGGAAATAGTTTTTGTTAGCCAACAACTCAGATTCCTCACTTTGCTCGGAATGACAAAAAATACTAATCGTAAATATCTGATAATCAGTACATTATATTTAAACTAATAACCAAAATGAATAATTCGTTCACAACTTGGGAAACCATAGAAACCGAACCGTACCAAAATTTACCATTGGCGAATAAAAATTCAGAAATAAGCTATTTGATGGATAATCAAGGAAATACCTTTACATTTCACCAAAAAGATTTTATTCATAATGGGCAAGGAATTGGCATTATTTCTATGCGGGTGATTCAAGAAAATGAAAGTTGGTTGTTGGAAGAAATTGAAGATTTGTTTTTTAATCAATTTCAAGTGGTGTTTTTGCATTTTGTGCCTTGGGAAAAAAACCGAAAATTAGCCGATTACCTGCATTTTCAAGATGACAGAACTTTGCAATTCAAAAATCCACATAAAAACGAGAAATTTTGGCAAAAAATCGCTAACTATTTGAAAAAGAATGGCTTGCGGGTAGTGCCTAGTGTGTAATGGTGGGTGCGTAGTGCTGTTGGGCTGGGCTGTTGGATTCTCAAATCCAACTATGGTGCTGTTGGATTCTCAAATCCAACTATGGTGCTGTTGGATTCTCAAATCCAACAATGGTGCTGTTGGATTCTCAAATCCAACTATGGTGCTGTTGGATTCTCAAATCCAACAATGGTGCTGTGTTGGGATTCTCAAATCCAACAATGGTGCTGTGTTGGGATTCTCAAATCCAACTATGGTGCTGTTGGGATTCTCAAATCCAACTATGGTGCTGTTGGGATTCTCAAATCCAACTATGGTGCTGTTGGGATTCTCAAATCCAACTATGGTGCTGTTGGATTCTCAAATCCAACTATGGTGCTGTTGGATTCTCAAATCCAACTATGGTGCTGTTGGATTCTCAAATNNNNATCCAACTATGGTGCTGTTGGATTCTCAAATCCAACTATGGTGCTGTTGGATTCTCAAATCCAACTATGGTGCTGTTGGATTCTCAAATCCAACTATGGAATATAAAAAACTAAAATAGTATGGGCTTACGAAATCGGAGTTTATTCATTGACAAAAGATGTTTTTTTGTAACTACCAATTGTTATCTCAAACAACATCTGTTGCTGAATGAAGACATATTTAAGATTATACTCAACAATTTTCGATTTTATAATAACGAGTATCGGGCGCGACTTATGGCTTATGTTTTGATGAATAATCACATTCATTTTATCATATATTTTTTAGAAAAGAATTTTTTGTCAAAGTATATGCGTGATTTTAAGAAATACACTGCCAAAGAAATTAGAGAATATATCCAAGCCTCTTGCCCCGAAATACTGCCCCAAATTGTTTATGAAGAAAAAACCCAAAAATTTAAAATTTGGAGTGATACTTTTGATGATGTTTGGATTGGACAGCGAAAAATTTGTGAAATAAAACTAAATTATATTCATAATAACCCAGTAAAAGCTGGGTTGGTAAAAATGCCAAGCGACTATAAATATTCAAGTGCCAAATTTTATGAAATACTCGAGCCAAAGTCGGAATTGTTGCACTATGGAGAAATTTTCCCTTGAGTATAGTTGTTTTGTTGGATTTGGGAATCCAACCGCCCACTTCGCGTGGGCGTAGAGATGGAAGGAAACAAACTAGGTTTCAAAACACTGATTATCAGCCCCAAAGATGAGAATTGGACGGAGAAAATTAAAAATATTATAACTGCTTGATTATCAATTAAATAAATGCCAAATAATAGAATAGTTGCAATAGATTTTTTGCGGGGATTAGCCATTTTGTTGGTTTTGCTGACACATCATTATTATACACCACCTTTCCTAAAACTAATGAGTTGGATTGGGGTGGACCTATTCTTTGTGATAAGTGGCTTTTTGATTGGCGGGCTTTTATTTCAAGAATATTTACAAAATCAAAAAATTGATTTGAAGCGATTTCTTATTAGGCGTGGGTTCAAAATTTATCCAATGTTTTATATGCTGGCTTTGGTTACAATTTTTATATATTTATACAAAAATCAAGCAATATCCCGTCGAAATATCTTGGGTGAATTGGTTTTTTTGCAAAATTACCTAGGTTTTGTAAATACGCATACTTGGTCGCTGGCAGTTGAGGAGCATTTTTATTTGTTACTTCCATTGCTTTTGATTTTTTTGAGCCAAAATAATACTCGACAATCTGGAGATTTTTTTCATAAAATACCGGTTATTTTTGTTTTTATAGCTACTATCTGCTTGATAATGCGGGTTTTAACTTTTATTTTGATTCCTTACGATGTGTTTATTCATCATTGCAGGACACATTTAAGAATAGATAGTTTGTTTTTCGGGGTTTTATTAGCGTATTATTATTATTTTCGTTACAATAGTTTAAAAAAGCAGGTTGAAAAAAATAAAGCTATGCTTTTGGTTTTTAGTATTGCTTTTATAAGCCCATCATTATTAGCAAATTATGACAACTTCTACATTAATACTTTTGGTCTGAGTATGTTTTATATCGGTTTTGGTGGTTTACTATTGTTCTTTGTGTTTGCAGTTGAGATGGAAAAATTACCCTCATTTTTAAAAGTTTTTATGCTAGGTTTTATTTTCCTAGGGCAATATTCTTATGGAATTTATTTGTGGCATTGGGTAGTTTATAATTACTTGGAATTTTTTTTACTAAATACAATCCAAGTACCGGCATTATCAATCACTCATTTTAGCGGATACTTGTTGGGGAGTATATTGATTGGAGTAATAACGACTAAAATTATTGAAAAACCGGCTCTACAATTACGCGAAAAATTATTTCCTGCATTGGCGAACCAATCATAAAATTACGGCAGAGATAAAAATAATTTTAAAAAAATACTTTGACATCAAATTTAGAATATAAAATCATAACCCTTTGATTATCAAGTAATTAAAAAATATTTACTTAAAACAATCAACAAAATATTCAATCTGTAATTCAAAAAATTTGTAAATTTCAAAATTTATCAAATCACCCAATCGAAAATTAACAAATTCTCAATGTCTTATCAAGTTTTTAAATATAACCAAACCTTTTATGTAGAATCGGGCGAATACCTCCCCGAAATTGAAATTGCTTACTCGACTTTTGGCAAACTAAACCCGGAACGCAACAATGTGGTATGGGTAGTTCACGCCCTGACTGCCAACTCCGACCCGACCGACTGGTGGAGTGGTTTGGTAGGCGAGGGTAGGCTGATTGACCCCGAGAAATATTTTATCGTTTGTGCCAACAATCTCGGTTCGTGTTATGGTTCTACCCACGCGCTTTCGCTACACCCATTCGGGGGGGAGCCTTACTATCATACTTTCCCTTTGCTTACCATCCGTGATATTGCCGCGAGCTTAGATTTATTGCGTAATCACCTCAATATCAATCAAATACATCTTTGCATTGGCGGTTCGCAAGGCGGGCAAATCATTCAAGAGTGGGCAATCAGCCAGCCCAAGGTATTTGAAAATTTATTTCTTTTGTGTACCAATGCCGCCCATTCGCCTTGGGGCATTGCTTTCAACGAAGCCCAACGAATGGCAATCGAAGCCGATGTTACTTGGGAAAGCTCGATAGACGAAGCCGGAAGCGAGGGGATGAAAGCCGCGCGAGCCATAGCCTTGCTATCGTATCGCAATTACCAAACCTATGCCCAAACCCAAGCCTCCGACAACGCGGCAATTGATAAATTTAAGGCAAGTTCGTACCAACAATACCAAGGCAAAAAATTGGTCAAACGATTCAATGCGTTTAGTTATTGGACATTGTCCAAAGCAATGGATTCGCACAATGTAGGGCGCGGGCGCGGGAGCATAGAATCAGCCCTGAGTTTGATTCAAGCGCGGACTTTGGTATTGGGGATTCGTTCCGATGTATTGTTTCCTATTCAAGAGCAACAGTTTTTGGCAACTCACCTACCCAATGCGCAATTGGTTGAGATTGACTCTATCTATGGACACGATGGCTTTTTGATTGAATATGAGCAGATTAGTAAGGTATTAGCTGATTTTTTGGTTTTGGAAAAGGTTTTGTAAGTGATTGATAATCAAATATATACATTTGAACTATGAAATTGTGAATATTAGCTTACCACAAATTTTTTCACAACTAATTGATAATCAATAATTTACGATGTAAAAATATACTTTTTCAGCAATTCCCACTGTAAAATAATTGAATAAAAGTTTGATATTTCAACTTTTATATTTATAAAAATAGCAAAATACATAAATAATTGATAATCAATGCTTTAAATGTATTTCTCATTAAATTGCCCTTAGCGAAACCCTAGAAT
>JALONJ010000662.1 GCA_025455045.1 Microscillaceae bacterium
AGTTCCACGCAGGATGACGACTTGGGGGGATTTTAGATTGTTTTTTAATGATTAATTTTTTGTACTTTTTCAATATTTCTCAAAATATTCACGTTAATTATTGCTATTGTAGCCCCGTTCAAAAGTATTGTTATCCATTTGGCAATTGTCCAATTTGACGGCGTTTTGGCTTCGGCAAAAATACTGACAAAAGTTGTCTTCAATTTTGCAATTAGTCAAAAATATAAAACTACCGCCTGTATAGCTATCACTTACGGCATTGATAAGGGCATAATTGTCCGAAATTTCGCCCCGCCCCGTCCGATTGAAGTCAATTTGGCATTGATTGAAGCGAATATGCTCGCCGTCATTCACCGTTATCATATCAAACTGCCGATTGTCGGTAAATCGTGAGTTTTCGAAGCTAATATCACGCACCCCCGTCAAAGTCATTATTCCATAAGCACAACCGCGAATGGTCAGGTTGTTGAATTTGGCTTCGCTTACACTTTCCAAAGTAATACCTTCGCCACTACTGCCCAACAAAATGGAGTGATTGACTTGGATTTTTTTACAATGATAAAAACCCAAAACTCCCCCACGCCCTTGGCTTTGACTGGGAGCGTGACCGGCTTCGAGATATTCTAAGACCAGATTTTCACAATTTTTGAAACTCAATACATAAGCATCGGTGGCATTGTGAAGAAGCTTGCTGAGGGTTTTGGGATTGCCCGAAATTTGCACGTTTTGCAAATTTTGGACTTGAATCATCACTCCCTCCGATGTTTTTATGAGTTGCACATTTGGGTTTTTGAGATTGGGGCTAAGGTTGGTCAAAATGTATTTGGGGGCAGTCAAGAGGATATGATTACCCGATACCAAAGCATTTATCAACTCCTCGGTAGTGCCGACATTGACCTTTTTGAGTTTTTTTTGCGCCCATAGACTCGCCACATTGCCTAAACAAAGTAGAAAGAAGCAAAAGATAATTAAATTTTTCATTAAAAATGCATTAAATAAGTATTTTAAAACTTCACAAATAATTGATTATCAAAGAGTTAAAAATGTGGGTAAACGACTATTTTATAACTATCTGATTATCAATGAATTATAAAAATTGTACCACAGCCTGTCTAGGCTGTGATAGGCACAGCTTAGACAGGCTGTGGTACATTCTATTTGTCAAAAGTCAAAGATTAGGAACAAGAAAAAAATGATGCGTACAATATTTTTTAGTAACCTATTGACGTGTCCGCCTCTGGTGGATTTTCAGGTAACTACAAAATTATTCATTTTACATTATTCACGATTCATTCCTTATCAATATTTTACATAAAAATATAAGTCTTCATCCCCCTAATTTCAAAACTCCATTCGGGGCATCGGCGAGGCGGTTTGGTCGGCAAATATCCCTTGTTGAAATTTGCAATAAGCCGCCATTGCTATCATTGCGGCATTGTCGGTACAATACTGAAAATCAGGGATATAGATTTGCCAATCCATTTTTTTGCCCATTTCGCTCAGGGCTTTTCTAAGCCCCGAATTTGCCGACACGCCTCCGGCAATGGCTATTTCCTTGATTTGGGTTTGTTGGGAGGCTTTGCGCAATTTTTTGAGCAATATATGCACCAAAGTATGTTGAACACTGGCACAAATATCGGCTAAATTTTCACCCACAAAATTAGGATTTTGGGCTACATTCTTTTGTAAAAAATATAAAAATGCCGTTTTGATACCACTAAACGAAAAATTAAGCTCGGGCATATCCACCGCCGGAAAACTAAAAGCCAAAGGATTGCCTTGCTGGGCATATTTATCAATCAAAGGACCGCCCGGGTAGGGCAAATTGAGCAATTTGGCGGTTTTGTCAAATGCCTCGCCCACGGCATCGTCTTGAGTTTCGCCAATGATTTCCATAGTCAAATAATCGCGTACCAATACGATTTGGGTATGCCCGCCACTCACCGTAAGGCACAAAAACGGAAACTTAGGGCGCGGTTCATCAATAAAATGCGCCAAGATATGCGCTTGCATATGATTTACAGTCAATAAGGGAATTTGTAAGCCCCAAGCCATTGACTTGGCAAACGAACTACCCACCAACAAAGACCCCAACAAGCCCGGCCCCTGCGTAAAAGCAATTGCCTGCAAGTCGCGCTTATGTATCTGCGCTTGGGCTAGGGCTTGATGTACGACCGGCACAATGTTTTTTTGATGCTCGCGCGAAGCCAACTCCGGCACTACCCCACCATAAGCCTCGTGAATCGTTTGATTCGCAATGATATTACTCAAAATTTGTCCATTGTGCAAAACCGCCGCCGAAGTCTCATCACACGATGACTCAATCGCCAACAAGGTACAAGGCTGAGAAAGCTCTTTTTTATTTTGCATTACTACATTTTAATTATTAATAAATCACAAGTATTTGATTATCAGGTATTTAGAATACTTTACAATCAAGACACGAGATTTTATTTTGCAAATTTGGCAATACAAAATCTAAAAACCCAATCATTTTTTATTTATAAATTTCAGAAAATTTATTTGAGCAATAGAAATTAAATACTTTTTCAAATTATTGATTATCAATTAGTTAAAAATTATTTCAAAAATAAAATTGCACTATTTCAAGATTCTCAAAGTTTATAAATAATTTTTGCGATGTTTCTTAAAAATAGTATAAGTTAACGTGAATATTTTAGTAAATACTTGATAATGAGATAGTTATATTACAAAATCTTATTATTTTCAGTGGATTATCAATTGTTTCAAAAATAAAATTG
>JALONJ010000202.1 GCA_025455045.1 Microscillaceae bacterium
GTTGATTATCAAGAGTTTCAGATTCTTCGCTTCGCTCAGAATCACTGAAATTGATAAATTTCAGAAAAAAGATTTTCACTCCTGAAAAGTGGTGAAGAATCAAAAAAAATATTTTCAAGTGTTATTAACAATGGCTCGGACAGTTTCTAAGCCCCCTGCCCGTCAGAGGCGGGGGTTCTTTTCCGAGTTATTTAGTAAGTACCTGATTATCCTCCAAAGGCGGACGCGGTCAGCTAGTTACAAAAAACACCAAAAATAGCATAATCTGTTGACCGTGTCCGCCTTTGGAGGATTGTCAATTACTTACAAAAACTGTCTGAAGTATTGATTAAGGAATTGGGAATTAACAATTAGGTAGTGCCACAGATGTAATGCTGAAAATTACCTCAATACCTTTTCACTAATTATGTTCAGCATTATATTTAAGGCACTACCAACAATTAGTTCTACTTTGGCACATTCAATCTTTGAAACACATAGGCACATAGAAAAATACTATTAGGAATTAACAATTTGGAATTAGGAATGGCTCTTTACCACTTTTTAGGAATCTTAGCCGTTGCCTGCTGAAAGTTAAGATTCCGAGCGAAGCGAGGAATCACTGAAATTGATAAATTTCAGAAAAAATACTTTTCCTGAAAAGTGGTGAAGAACCATTATTAATTCATAGCTCATTGATAATCAGTTATTTGCAAAAAAACATCGAAACTATCTAATGGATTCATATTTATTCAACAATAACCCCGAAACTCGACAAATGCTTGAGAAGATCATTGAATTGCTTGCAACTCAAGAGGAAAATAATCGAAAATTAGCCTTTCAAATCTTACAGGGCGGGGTGGCTACAAACGACAGTTTTGTGGCTTTGTGGCAAAAAATTATTGGTTTGATTAATCTTGAAAGTCAATATATTCACGAATTACTTGAGCATAATCTGCCTACTTTGGTCAAAGACAACGAGAATCTTGACTTGTATGCCAAATCACTCGACCAAGTATCTAAGGTTTACTTCCTCATATCGACTTGGAAATATGTCGATTTGAGACGCAATCGCCTGAGTACACTCCCCAATGATTTTAAAAAATTGCGTGATTTAGACCGTCTCGACCTTTCGGAAAATTTGTTTTATCATTTCCCCAAGTCGATTTTGGCTTGTCAAAGCCTCACGAGTTTGGATATCCAACTCAATTTGATGCAAACACTACCTAGCCAAATTGACAAGCTTAGCAATCTGCAAAAAATCAATGCGAGCAATAATTTTTTGCATAATATACCGGCTAGTATTGGCAATTTGTCTTATTTAGACACCCTATATCTCAATAATAATCGCCTACCCAAAATCCCTGCCAGTATCGGAAAACTCAAATCATTGCAATATTTGGACTTATCATACAATTACCTGACCGAAATTCCCGAAGAGATTTTTGAGCTTACCCAATTGCATACCCTCAATTTGAGTAGCAACTATATCAAAAAAATCCCGGAGGATATTCATAAACTTCGCCATTTGGAGTTTTTATATCTCCACAACAACGCTTTACAAACTTTGCCCGAGTCCGTATGGCAACTACCCGAAATTCGTGATATTAGCGTATATGACAATCCAATTACTCACCTTTCGCCCGATATTCAGCTTCCGCTCTATTTAGATTATATCAACTTTGGCAAAACTTGCCTTCCTCGTTCTTTTTTCGAGCAAATGATGGCTAATAATCCTTCTAAATCTATTTACTATTATGAACCTTACTGACGCTGGATATGCTCAAGAAAGTGATTCTTGTTTAGAAATAGTATCTCGATATTTTTATAGTCCAGAATCATCATCAAACAAAAAAGCCTGTTCTTAAGAACAGGCTTTTTATTTAAAAATTATAAACCATTGATAATCAATGGATTATGATTTTTTATAAGGTTCGTTTTACTTCTTGATTTTCAAAAGATTCAATCATATCACCTTCTTTGAGGTCGTTGAAGTTTTTGATGCCTATACCACATTCAAAATTTTGTTTTACTTCGGCGACATCATCTTTATAACGCTTTAAAGTCAGTATATCACCTTCGTAAGTTACAATGCCATCACGGATGATACGAACTTTGTTGTTGCGTTTGATATAACCTTCAGTTACCATACAGCCTGCTACTGTACCAATCTTTGAAATTTTGAACACATTGCGAACTTCGGCATAGCCTACGATTATCTCTTTGATGGTAGGGGCAAGCATACCTTCCATAGCGTCTTTGATTTCCTCAATGGCATCATAGATAATAGAGTAGGTTTTGATTTGCACTTTTTCTTGTTCGGCATTGCGTTTGGCATTGAGCGAGGGACGTACTTGAAAGCCCAATACAATGGCTTCGGAGGCTTTGGCAAGCATAATATCGGCTTCGGTGATTTGTCCTACGGCTTTGTGAATAATTTTAACTTCTATTTCTTCGGTAGAAAGTTTTAACAAAGAGTCGGAAAGTGCCTCAACCGAGCCATCAACGTCACCTTTTACAATCAAACGAAGTTCGCTAAAATTCTTCAAAGCTCTGCGGCGACCGATTTCTTCCAAAGTCAGACCTTTGGTAGCGCGAATATTTTGCTCACGAAGAATTTGCTCACGTTTGGCGGCAATCTCGCGGGCTTCGCGGTCGTTGTTCATTACTTTGAGCGTATCACCGGCTTGGGGTGCGCCATCTAAGCCAAGTACTTGTACTGGGGTAGAAGGTCCGGCTTCTTTGAGGCGATTGCCACGGTGGTCAAACATTGCCTTGACTCTGCCATAGTGTGAGCCTACCAAAATAATATCACCTACTTTGAGCGTACCGGCTTGCACCAAAATATTGGCTACATAGCCGCGCCCTTTGTCCAAAGATGCCTCTACTACTGTACCGACAGCCGTTTTGTGAGGGTTGGCTTTTAGCTCTAGAATTTCGGCTTCGAGCAATACTTTGTCCAAAAGTTCTTGAATACCCATACCGGTTTTTGCCGATATTTCTTGGTCTTGAAATTTACCTCCCCAACTCTCAACCAATATATTTTCTTGTGATAGTTCTTCTCTAATTTTTTGGGCGTTGGCAGAGGGCTTATCTACTTTATTGATAGCAATTACAATAGGCACGCCGGCTACCCGAGCGTGATTGATAGCTTCTTTAGTTTGGGGCATCACGCTGTCGTCGGCGGCTACTACCAGAATAACCACATCGGTCAGTTTTGCTCCCCGAGCGCGCATTGCCGTAAAAGCTTCGTGACCGGGTGTATCCAAAAACACTACTCTGCGTCCGTCATCGGTTACTACATCATAAGCACCAATGTGTTGAGTAATACCTCCAGATTCACCGGCGGCTACATCGGTACGGCGGATATAATCGAGCAATGAGGTTTTACCATGATCAACGTGTCCCATCACTGTAACTATCGGAGCGCGAGAGGTAAGTGTATCCGGGTCATCGATTTCCTCTTCCTCTTCGTCTTGGGCTTCTTCGGCAGTAATGAACTCTACGTCAAAACTATACTCTGCCGCAATAAATTGGATTGCCTCGGCATCAAGGCGTTGGTTGATAGATACAAACATACCCATACTCAAACAGGTCTTGATTAAATCATTGACCGATACTTCCATAATACTTGCCAAATCGGATACTGATACAAACTCGGTTACTTTGAGGAGTTTTGACTCATCGATTTCTATTTCCTCAATACTTCCGTCTTTGCGTAAAGCTCGGCGTTTGATTTTGCCCTTGCCTTTGGAGCTTAATTGCGCCAAAGTAGCTTTGATTTGGTCTTGAATCTGTTTATCGGTAATCTCTACGTTAGGCTTTTTGGGGTTTTTCTTTTGATTTCGGTCGTTGTTGCGGTGAGCGTTATTGCCGCTATTGTTGTTATGATTCCCCGATTTGTTTTGCGATTGCTGATTTTGATTATTACGATTCGATTGGTTGTTGTTGTTATGATTACTATTGCTGTTATTGCTAGTATTATTATTACCTTTCGAATTGTTATTATTGTTGGCGTTGTTGTTGCCGGCATTGTTGCCGCCTTGATTTTGTTTAGCTTGTACCGCATTTACATCTACTTGCTCGGCTTTTTTGACCTTTTTCTTTTTGCGTTTGCGTTTTTTGCGCTCTTTTTCGTCTGATGAGGCTACAGGCTTACCACTGCCTCCCTTTTTATCGGAAGGAAGTTCGATTTTTCCTAAAATTTTTAAGCCCCCAAGGGTTTCAGCTTTGGCTTTGATAAGTTCTACCGATTCTTCTTCGGTTTTGGGTTCTGGGGTGATTGTTTTAGGCTCTTGTTTTTGCGACTCTTTGCTTTCGTGGGCTTGAGTTTCGGTTTTTACGAATTTTTTTTCAGGCTGATTATACGGTTTTGATTGTACCTGTGCCTGATTTTTGACTTGAGTTTGAATAACTTTATCAGTTTTAGTTTCAGTAGATTGTTTGGGAATGATGTCGGTTGGAGTTGCTTTTTGAACTTCGTCTTCCTCGTTAAATACTTGGGTATTGGGCTTTTCTTCTTCCATACTTTGGATTTCGGGTACGGGTTCGATTTGAGGTTCAAATTTGACTTCTATAACGGCTTCAACCGGCGGGGTTTCAACGATTAGTTCGCTGGGGGCTTTGGTCTGCACCAAGGGTTCTTGCTCGGGAATAACTTGAATGATTTTTTCTTCAATTACCGGCGTTTGAACGGGGGCTTTTTCTTCCGCTTGGGGCGGTTCTTCGGTTACTTTTTTTACTTCTTCGGTGGGGTTAATCACCGGTTTTTTGCTATCTAAATCTATTTTTCCAAGAATTTTGGGTCCGGGAAGTTTGGTAGTGATTTCTACTTTCTCGATAGATGGTTGCTCTACTGCAACTGCGGAGGGGGTAGTTTCTGCCGGGGTGTTTATGACTGCCACGGGTTCTTTTTCTTCGGCTAGGGGTTTGACCGCCTCGGGGGCTAGAGTCTCGACGGTAGCTGTGGTAGTGGTTTCGTCATTAAACTTTTTAGAAAAATTTAGATTCAAATTACTTAAGGGAATGCCAAACTCCTCCGCCAATATTTCGTATTGGGCGAGGGTGATTTTTGAATTGGGTGAATTTTCGACGTGAAAGCCCTTCTCTTCGAGAATCTCGGTGAGGGTTGCAATACCCACTTTGAGTTCGCGTGAGGCTTGGCTTAGTCGTATCATCTTTTCTTCTGACATATTAGCTATTTAACTGAGTCGGTTTTTAAAGTTTTTAGTTTTTTGAATGAATTTCCGTTAAGTTTTAAAGTTGATGGTGCATCAAGCATTTAAGTAATTTCAATCTTTTTTTTGGCAGTAAAATTTAAGTGTAAAAATTAGAAATATTGTGTGAAAGTAATGAATAGTGAATAATGTAGAATGAATAGTTTTTTTTAATTATTTGAAAACCCGCCAGAGGCGAGGCACGTCAATATGCTACTAAAAAACACTGTTTACATTATTTTTTTCTTGTTCCAAATATATTTTTGTAATTATCTGAATATCAATTAGTTATGAATATAGGTTTATTTGCGCACCCGATAGAAGCCGTAGGGCAGAGACCCCGCTAGGGTTTAGCCGAGTGGGGTGGAGCTTTAGCGAAACTCCACTCGGCTAAACCCTAGCGGGGCTCTGGCTTTGCCGATAGCGGGGATTTTGCGCCCATCTTTTTTAATTTTTGTATCACGATTAAGTGAGTACAAAAAGGCTTTTTAGGTTTAAATCAGTTCTTTGCCCATTTTGAGGAAGTTCTAGCTTTATGCTAAACCTAAGTTCATTTAAGCGGGCAGGCTAGACAGCCTGCGTTACAATTTTCTTAAAAAGCGGTAAAAAATCTTTGAATTTATGTAAACAACTGATAATCAATTGTTTACATTTTATTTGATTTAATGGCTAATGTGGCACAATTTTTTACTCAAATTCACGGCGGAACATATCGAGTACTTCATCAATGGTTTCTTCTTCGAGGTCGGTGCGTTTGATAAGTTCTTCGCGTCCTACATTGAGTACACTTTTGGCGGTATCGAGACCGATTCTTTGTAGTTCTTTGATAATCCACTCATCAATTTCATCATTAAACTCGGTCAATTCTACATCTTCTTCTTCTTCGTATTCGTCGTTTTCGCGGAATACATCTATTTCGTAGCCTACGAGTTTTCCGGCGAGTTTGATATTATGACCGCCACGTCCGATGGCAAGCGACACTTGGTCGGGGCGTAGAAATACGGAGGCACGATTGCGATTTAAGACGATATTGGTGATTTTTGCCGGGCTTAATGCTCGGGTGATATACAATTCAATGTTGTCGGTGTAATTGATGACATCAATATTTTCGTTATTGAGTTCACGGACAATGCTATGAATACGCGAGCCTTTCATACCTACGCACGCGCCTACGGGGTCAATGCGGTCGTCAAACGATTCTACGGCTACTTTGGCGCGCTCGCCGGGTTCGCGCACTACTTTGCGGATGGCGATGATACCATCGGTAATTTCGGGAATTTCTTGTTCAAACAGACGCTCTAAAAAAGCGGGCGAAGTGCGCGACAAGATTACTTTGGGAGCACCATTTATCATATCTACTTTTTCGACTACGGCTTTGAGCATATCGCCTTTGCGAAACTTATCGCGGGGGATTTGCTGAGATTTGGGCAATATCAGTTCATTGCCTTCGGTGTCTAGAAGCAATACTTCGCGGGCATCTTTGCCTAATATTTGATATATTTCGGCGGTGATGATAGTGCCGCGCATTGCCTCGTATTTATGAAAAAGTGAGTCTTTTTCGAGGTCTTTGATTTTTTGGATGAGGGTTTGGCGGGCGGTAAGAATGGTGCGTCTGCCAAAATCTTCCAAATAAATGTCTTCGGCTACTTCTTCGCCGATTTCGAAATCTGCGTCAATTTTGCGGGCTTCGGTAAGGCTTATTTTGTCGCTTTCGTTTACGTCTTCGGCAGTGTCGGCAACGACTAGGCGGAAGCGGCGCATTTCTAAGTCACCGTTATCGGTGTTGATAATTACGTCAAAGTTTTTGTCCGAGCCGTATTTTTTGCGAATCATTGTGCGAAAGATTTCCTCCAAAAGAGTGGTCATCGTAACGCTATCAATGTTTTTGGAACGCGCAAATTCGGCAAATGAGTCTATAAATCGGGCGTTTTCTTTTTCAAGTTGTGTAGCCATCCTCAGAATTAACAATTATAATGCTTTAAAAATTTCGTTATTTGTGATGTTTTCGAGTTTTTTGATGCTCTTATTTTACTTTTTCGACACTTCACCGACTAAGTTTACTATTGAGAAAATGAAGTTGTCAAATCGGTTTACAATTTTATTTGTCAAAACCGGCAATTAATTAAAAGAGACCAAGACTTGAGCTTTTTTTATATCTTTTAAATGAATTGTCAAGGGTTCGGTAGTTTGTTTTTTGGGTTTTTTACCGCCTTCGGGTAGCAAGACCAACGTATCGGTAGCCAAATCGGCGGCTTGCAAAGTACCGGTGTGTTCTTCGCCCTCGGCAAGCAGTATTTTCAACTTTCGTCCCACGTGTTGGGGAAATTGGCGCGCCAAAATCAAAGGTTTATCGACTCCGGGCGATGAAATTTCGAGGGTGTAAGCAGTTTTGATTAAATCCAATTCGTCAATTTTTTCAGAAAGTTGGCGGCTGACTTCGGCACATTGGTCAATGCCGATGCCTCGGTCACCATCTAACAAAATGGTTAGTTTTGATTTTGAAAGTCTGCTTATAAACTGAATTTCTACCACAAAATACTCGGCGGGGAGGATTTGGGTCAAAATATCTTTGATTTGATTTTCTGTATTCATTCCTAAAAAATAAATAGCCCTATCAAAACGACAAAAGGGCATAAAAGCCCTCTGATGAAAAAGTAGTTGCGTTTTATTCGCTCGCATACGGCAAAGTATCGCCGTAAGAACTACCTACGAACCCACACGTAAAAACCGCTTTAATACTTCATTAAATACATAATTTTTATAGGTTTTATACTTTTTCAAGGCTTTTGACTTGCAAAGTTAGTTTTTTTTACTTGAAAAACAAATATTTATAAACATAAATTAGGATTTTTTCGGAGTAAGCCCAAAAACTCAAATATTTTGAGTGCCTAATTTGTCAGTTGGAGCGATTTTTCAATTGAAACTTATTTTATAAGCCAAGCCAAACCGTATATAATACATAAATGGCAAAGTATTGGGAATACGCAGGTAATCTACATTGACCGAGTCAAAGGTGCTGGAATCTTGCCCGGTGCTGACCATCATTCCGTATTCCCAATTGCTTCGCAAAACATTGACATTGATACCGGCTTTGACAAATACCATCAAATGCTCATCGACCCAGCCACGGTCGGGGCGGACAAATACATAATTGAGGCTCAACTCAGGGCTAATCATCATACTGAGTTGGCGCAGATAAGCCGCGTCAAGATCATAACTTTGAATATTGGCAATATCTTGCAAAGCCGGAGTGGGGCGGTGATTTCGAAACGAAATTCGATTGTAATTGAGTCCTATGCCAGTCATAAAGTTGAGGTCAAAGGTATTGAATGTGCGAATATGATAGCCCAATTTAAAACCAAAATAGCCCAAATTGGGACCCAATGCCGAAGTATTGCGAAAGTTTCCGCTTCCTTCAAAGCCTATCAGCACACCTCGGTTGGTCGAGACAGCCATTTCCACATGCAAAGGCACATAATTGCCGGCATTGCGGTCGTAGCCATTGAACACAGCCCAGCGATTAAACTCCTCCATATCGCCTTTGGCATAGCCCAAACTCAGACCTATATACGCCAAATTTTTGAAGTAGCGCGGGTATCGTTCTTCGTTGGGGCTTGGTTTGGTTTGCGCGGTTATATATAAAGTGTTGATTATCAGTAGATTAATTAAAAATAACTTTTTCAATGAGGTGGTAATTTAGGTTAAAATGAGTGCTTGAATCAATAAATTTTTGCTCTAAAATATAGATTTGCGGGCAAAAATCAAACCCTTGTCTATAGGATTTACGATACTTAGGGTCTTTATTTTGTTAAAAAATCTAAAGATTTCCCTTAAATTGTCGAGATTGTTAATTCGAGGGCTTAGGTTATCATATCGGAAAGGGGGTAAAACCCCAAACAAGTTGCATACAAAAGCATTTTTTGAAAAGATTGGAAAAGTTGGTTGTAAAAAATGTAACTTATTGATTATCAATGAATTAAGAATTTGCTTGAAATCTAGTTTCCTCCAAAAAAAAATTGGCTAAATTGTTCGCATTTTAGCTAATTTGAGCAAAAAAGTATAATTTTGACCAATGCTCAATCATATTAAAAAATCATTCAAAATGAACAACCAAGTTTGTATTGTAACCGGGGCTAACTCCGGCATTGGCAAAGTAACGGCGATGGAATTGGCAAAGCAAGGCGCACATTTGGTAATGATTTGCCGGAGTCCCGAAAAATCGGAGCCAGTACGCCAAGAAATCATTGAAAAAACCGGCAATCAGCAGGTCGAGTTGTACTATTGCGATTTTGGGCATCAAAACCAGATTCGCAAAGTGGCAGACACCATCAAAAGCAAATTCAAAACAATTGATGTATTGGTCAATAATGCCGGATTTATTGCCAAAAACTACCGCGAAATCACTCAAGATGGCTACGAAAAGACCTTTGCTGTCAATCATTTGGGCTATTTTATGCTGACTAACTTATTGCGCAACGAACTCAAAGCCAGCCCGCAGGCGCGGATTGTGAGCGTATCATCGGAGGCGCATCGGTTTACCAAATTTGACATCAACAATCTCCAATTAGAAAAAGGCTATTCGGCTATTAAGGCTTATGCTCTCTCAAAATTGTGTAATGTGCTGTTTACCAAAGAGTTAGCCAAACGATTACAAGGCACGTCCATCGTAGCCAATTGCCTGCACCCGGGCGGGGTAGGTACCAACTTTGCCGGCGATAGTACGCCTTTGTTTCAATTTATTTTCAAATTGGGCAAACCGTTTTTGCTCTCGCCCGAAAAAGGGGCAGCAACCTCTATTTACTTAGCCTCGGCAACCGAAGCAGGGCGGTTTAATGGCGAATATTTTGACAAAAAGAAGCCTCGCACGCCCGCCAAAGATGCCCTCAATGCCGATTATGCCGCCCAACTCTGGATGGCAAGTACCTCAATGACCGGTATGGATGGGGAAACTTTCTAATACAACTACTTGATAATCAGTTACTTATGAAAAATTGTATTAAATGAACCTGAATATTTTGAAGTATTATTAAAAAAATACAAATTTTATTTATGAATTTAAAAGATTTATTTTAGAAATAAAAGTCAAATAACTTTTATAAAATATTGATTATCAATTATTTAAATTGTTTTATTAAAAGCGGTATAAACATCTGTAAATCAAACACTTATATAAATTTTATTTGCAAAAGCTAATCCAAAAATAAACTATTTAAACAC
>JALONJ010000007.1 GCA_025455045.1 Microscillaceae bacterium
CATTTTTTCTTGGATTTGTCCTATTCAGGAAGCCCAAACTAACCCTACTTAGAAAAATACAATTTTCTCTGGTAAATAGTTTCCTTAAAGTCTATAAGATAAAGCTATTTTACTGAAAATGGGTAGAGAACTGCAATAGTTGCTTGTGGGGACATAAGCAACGGCATAGACTCCTCACTTTGCTCGGAATCACTGAAATTGATAAATTTCAGAAAAAATACTTTTTCTAGAAAGTACTGAAGTTGTAAAAATAATTCATAAAACCTTGATTATCAGCTACTTACAAATTAAAAAAAATCCTAAAAAAGCTACATTTAATTGGCATTTAGCCCAAAAATGACTAACTTTAAACCCTCAAAACAAACGGCTTTATAGTTTTCCAAAATTAAAGCCTTGTACTTTTTAATAACTCATTGATTATCAATTACTTACGAATAATTAAATCGAAAAATTATAAAAAATGACTGATTATAGTAATCAACAAATTACGCCCGTCGACATCGAAGACGAAATGCGGACTGCCTATATCGACTATGCGATGTCGGTAATCATTTCGCGCGCCCTGCCCGATGTACGCGATGGGCTTAAGCCCGTTCACCGCCGCGTACTCTACAGTATGGATGAGCTGGGCGTAGGTGCCGGCAAGCCCTTCAAAAAATCGGCAAGGATTGTGGGGGATTGTTTCATAGCCGGAACAATGGTAAGCACTCCTCAAGGCTTACTACCCATCGAAAATTTACAAGTGGGCGATGAAGTTTATACGCAAAATAACCTTCGCAAAATCACGCAGTTGTATATAATGCCCAAACAAAAGCTATGGGAAGTAAAAACTAAAAATAACCAAACCAACATTTGTACCGCCGGACAAAAATTTAAAGTATTTACCAGCGATTTGCAATTTGTTTGGAAAGAAGCCAAAGATTTGCAGGCGGGGGATTTGATTGTTTGTCGAGAAATCAAAACTGAACCAAAATTAGTAGAAGTATTTGATAATCAAGTACTTACTAATCAAAATAATGAACCGACTAAGCTTTTGATTGATGAAATATATTTCTCGGAAATTACTTCAGTCAAAGAAACTTATGAAGATATTACTTATGATATTCAAGTAGAAACTGACCACGAATTTATCGCCAATGGAATGTTGGTGCATAATTGCCTTGGCAAGTACCACCCGCACGGCGATGCTTCGGTCTATGATACGTTGGTGCGCTTGGCGCAAGAGTGGTCAATGCGGTATTTGTTGGTGGACGGACAAGGAAACTTTGGCTCGGTAGATGGCGATTCGGCGGCTAGTATGCGCTATTGTGTAGTAGGCGATACGCGGATTAAAACTAATCAAGGCTTGCTCAAAATCCAAGATCTAATCCAAAACTCGGCACTCAACAGCGAAACGGATTTGCATTTAAAAGTTCTTTCGTTACACAAAATCCAAAACCAAACTTCTAAATTTTTCAATTCGGGCAAGCATCCGGTCTATCAATTAGTTACCGAAGAAGGTTTTAAACTTGCCGGAACTGCCAACCACCCCGTTTTGGTCTTTACCAAAGATGCCGAGGGCAAGCCTTTGTATGCTTGGAAATTATTGGAAAAAATTGAAAAAGGCGATAAAATCATCATTGACCGCACCCAAAGCGTGTTGAATGAAAAAGAATTGACCGAAACCGAAAAAAATTGGGCAATTATTGCCGGATGTCTGATTTCGGAAGGTTTTATTTCCGAAAAACGCCTAGGATTCAACAATACCGACCAAAAGTATTACCAAGATTTTGTAGAGGCTTACCGCGTCAATGTGGGCAATAAATTTTATGATTATGCGCGCACTTTAAAATCGGGCAAGCCCATTTATGAATTTGACGTACAAAACCTTTCGGAGTTTATCCAAAGTCCTTTGTATGCCGATTTAGTAGGCTTAAAATCCGGCGAAAAACGAATTCCCGAATACATTTTCCAAGCGTCTAAACCTGCCCAACGGATCTTTTTGCAATATTTGTTCGAGGGCGATGGTTCTATTTCCCTAGTTCGTGATACTACTTTGTGCTTGCAATACTGCACCCAAAGCCGCCAATTGGCTGAAGATGTGCAATTGCTTTTGCTGGAGTTTGGAGTTATTGGCAAAGTTTCGCCTTGCAAAGAGCGCAATGAATTTAAGGTTGCCATTGGTGGGTTTCATAACATTCAAAAATTTTATGAAAATATAAATTTTGCTTCACAAAAGATTGAGAAATTTAAGCAACTCTTTGAAAATGAGCAACTTAGGCGCGAACAAGAAAACCCCAAATACCAACTTACCGCCGATTATATTCCTTATATTGCCGATTATATTCGTCAATATGACCGCCAAGCTACCGGCAAGTACAATTATTTTTTAGCGAAAAAGAATTTTGACCGCTACGAAAGAATTGACAGTTATTTGCCCGAAATTTTAACTACCATCAACAACGAAAATCTTAAAAAACTTTTTCAGGAGTTGATAGCCGACCGCTATTATTTTGCTACGGTGGCGCAATGCGAGCAATTGACCGAAGAAGCCATTGTTTATTCGGTAAAAGTGGAAAGTGAATGTCATTCTTTTGTGGCAAATGGCTTGATTAATCACAATACCGAAGCCCGCCTCCAACGCATTTCCGAAGAATTATTGGCAGATTTGAACAAAGATACGGTTGATTTTCAACCCAATTTTGATGATTCATTGCAAGAACCTTCGGTTTTGCCTTGCAAAGTGCCTAATTTGTTGATTAATGGCACTTCGGGTATTGCCGTGGGGATGGCAACCAATATGGCTCCGCATAATTTGACCGAATCAATTGAGGGCGTAATTGCTTATTTGGAAAACCCCGAAATTACGATTCGAGAACTGATGAATTATATTCCCGCCCCCGATTTTCCGACCGGCGGCACTATATATGGTTTAAATGGCGTACGCAATGCTTACGAAACCGGGCGCGGGCGAGTCGTAATGCGCGCCAAAGCCGATTTTCAGGAGTCCAAAACCGGCAAAGCTCAAATCATTGTTACCGAAATTCCTTACCAAGTCAATAAAGCCCAAATGATTGAGCGCACTTGGGAATTGGTGCAAGAGAAGAAAATTGAAGGTATCAGCGAAATCCGCGATGAATCAGACCGCGAAGGAATGCGAATTGTGTATGACCTCCGCAAAGATGCCGTACCGATGGTGGTTTTGAATCAATTATACAATTACACGGCTTTGCAATCTTCGTTTGGGATAAACAATGTGGCTTTGGTCAAAGGTCGCCCCCAAACTTTGAACCTCAAAGAAATGATTCATTACTTTGTGGAACATCGCCACGATGTAGTCTATCGCCGAACCGCGTTTGAACTCAAGGAAGCCCAAGCTCGCCAGCATATTTTAGCCGGTTTGTTGATTGCCTTAGATCACCTAGACGAAGTAATCGCCTTGATTCGCGCTTCGCAAGATGCCGAAAATGCCAAAGTGGGCTTGATGGAAAAATTTGGCTTGTCCGAAATTCAGGCAAAAGCCATTTTGGAAATGCGTTTGCAAAGATTGACCGCTTTGGAGCGCGACAAAATCGTGAAAGAATACGAAGAAATCACGGCTTTGATTATCAAATTGGAAGCCATTTTAGCTGACAAAGGCTTGAGAGCTGAAATCATCAAAAATGAATTGCTCGAAATGAAGCAAAAATACGGCGACAAACGCCGTAGCGAAATTATGCGCGATGTGGATGGTGAGGAGTTTTCGGACGAAGATATGATTCAAAATGAGCAAGCCGTGATTAGTATTTCCCACGAAGGATATATCAAACGTACTTCCTTGAACGAATATCGCACGCAGGGTAGGGGAGGAGTAGGCTCGCGCGGCACTTCCAAAGGCGAAGACTTTACCGAACACTTGTTTGTGGCTTCTTTGTTGGATTATATTTTAATCTTTACTGAATCAGGGCAAGTCTATTGGCTCAAAGTCTATAAAATTCCTGAAGCCGGCAAAACCGCGCGCGGGCGGGCTATTCAAAATTTGGTGCAAATGGACAAAGAGGATAAAGTACGCGCCGTAGTAAAAGTGAGCAATTTGAAAGACCCCGATTATCTCGAGAATCATTATTTGGTGATGTGTACCGAAAAAGGCGTTATCAAAAAAACTACTCTAGAAGCCTTCTCGCGCCCCCGCCAAAATGGTATTCGGGCTATTTCCTTCCAAGAAGGTGAGGACGATCGATTGTTGAATGTTGAATTGACCGATGGCAATGCGGATATTATCATTGCTATTCGCTCGGGGCGTGCCATTCGTTTTCACGAAGATGCCGTGCGCTCGATGGGTCGCGTAGCTTATGGCGTGCGTGGCATTACCCTTGACGACGAAACCGACATCGTAGTAGGAATGGTATGTATAGATAAACCGGAATTAGACTTGCTGGTTGTATCCGAAAACGGCTATGGCAAACGCTCGGCTCTGGAAGATTATCGCATCACCAATCGCGGCGGCAAGGGCATCAAAACCCTGCAAGTAACCGAAAAAACCGGCAAATTGGTAGCTATTCAAGCCGTAACCGATAAAGATGATTTGATGATTATTAACAAATCGGGAATGGTGATTCGGATGGCGGTTTCGGATATGCGCGTGATGGGCAGAGCTACTCAAGGCGTGCGCCTCATTCGCCTGCAAGAAGACGATACCATTACTTCCATCACCAAAATCGAAATCGAGGAAAGTGTTGAAAATGAAGTAGTTAGCGATGAAATAACTCCAACGATTGAAGGAATCATTGAAGAAAACCCTCATCATTTAAACGGCAAAGCCGAAGATGATGAAGTAGTGGAATAATTCATAACTGATTGATAATCAATTAGTTATATCAAAAGCCTTTCTAATTCAGAAAGGCTTTTTTTATGTTGTGAAGCCAACGATTTTCAATTCATAAAGTTTTGATAATCAGAAAGTTATGTATTTTATTACAACCTATATTTTTGGTTATTTTGGAAAAAACGATTATAAATCTTCAAACCTGATGGGTTTTAATCTGCTGAGTATCGCCTACAAAAGAGTTTTTATTATAAAATAATTGCAAAACAACAAATCCTCACATTGTAAGAAATTTCAACTTAGGAGCAATTTTTGTAGAGAAAAAACGTAAAAAATCATAATAAACCAAGAATAATTTAGTTTTTTGTCAAAAAAGTATTAATTTTCAGGTTTGATGGCAGTAGATTACAACTTTGTAGCCGAGTTTTTCGTTTGAAATAAGATACAACATCTTTCTTCAATACCCAAAACCCCCAAAAACAGTACAAATCTCACATCATTATATATTGTAAAGTTATATTTTCTTAGCAATTTTGCCTCCGATTGGAGGTTACAATTTTAATAAATTTAGTATTTAACCAAAAAGCTCGGCTTTTTTTGCAATGAAAGACAGCCTCCTAATTAGTAAAATTAAGAAAGGTGATGAAACGGCTTTAGACTACATTTATAAGAAGAATTATAAAATGATGACTCGAATGATTGTGAACAACAACGGGTCAGAGGACGAAGCCAAAGACATCTACCAAGAGGCTATTGTTATATTTTGGCAAAAAGCCATTCGCAGCGACTTTGAGCTTACTTCCAAAATAAGTACATTTATTTATAGTATTTGTCAAAATCTCTGGCGCAAAGAATTGGAACGCAAATCTCGCCTCTCCAACGAACTCAAAGACGGAAAAGAAGTAAATGATTTTGACCAAAAAGAACGCGATAGCATTATCGCCGATTGTTTGAATAGTTTGGGCGAAACTTGCCGCAAGGTTTTGATGTATTATTACTTCGACAACCTCTCGATGCAAGACATAGCTGACAAGATGGGTTTTGCCAATGCCGACACTGCCAAAACCAAAAAATATAAGTGCAAAAAAGAATTAGACGAATTAATCAAATCTAAGTACAAAGCTTCCGATTTTCTGGATTAAACTTATGACTCACGACTTTTATAACGAAAACCTCGACGCTTACCTCAAAAGCGAACTCACCGCCCAAGAAAAAGCCGTGTTCGAGCAACTGATTGAGCAAGACCCGGTGCTGAAGAGCGACTTTTTGTTGCAAAAAGATATTTATGAAGCCATTTGCCAACGCCGCAAGCAAATTCTCAAAGCCCGATTGGACAAAGTAGAAATGGACGAAATCCCTTTTTATTACAATTTGCCTCGTACGGCAATGGTGGGTACTTTGGCTACCGCCGTTTTGCTGACCGGAGTATTGGTGTTTTTTGATAATGTCAAATCGCCTTTGCAAAAAAATGAACACTTGGCAAAAGCCCCAGAAACGCAAAAAAACTCGGATACTACCAATAACATTCAGCAAATAGAGGCGAAAGACCCTCAAATTGCCGAAGCCCAAAGCCCCACATTGCTCAACGAAACCTCCACGATTGCCCAACCCAACTATACTATTGCGAGGGTGCAAAATCGTAATCGTTTGGTAATCAATCGTTTACAAGTTATTAGCCCCAAAAACGAAGCCCCATTAGCTACTATAGATAAGATTGACACCCGTCAAGAATTTGACAAGCGTGCCGATGAATCGGGCAAGCCGCGTTTGGTGGTAGAAAAGAAGCAAAATGTACCCTTGGCGTTTGAGAGCAAAAATACCAATGATGATTTGAGTGTTTATGACGGCAAAAATGAGCCGGTTTTGGAAAAAGTCTCCGAAAAAAACAAGCTCACTTATCAATATTACAACAATACTTTGTTTCTTTTTAACAATAATACCCGAGGCAAGGAGTTTCATCTCAACATTAACAATAAAATGAGACACTTTTTATTGTATGAAAATGAGTATTATGAGTTTAATGAAAATCAATTCAATAAATCGGATTTGAGCAAAGTAGAAGATTCATATTTGCTCCAACAATTGAAAAATATTTCCCAAAATAGTAATTCTATTTTGAAAAAATAATTGCAATTGATTGATAATCAATTATTTATAATATAAAATCCAAAATGTAATAAGCCTGGGTGCTTTTATGTTTTGGATTTTTTGGTTTGATACAAAGAAATGTCCGTCTTTGGCGGATTAGCCCCTACTCGCCTACCAAGGCAAGGGCATAGCAAAGGACATCATTAGCACCTATATTTATTACTACAAATGATTCACGAAATTCAATCTCTCAATGAATATTGCCAGCATATTCGGATTAGTTTGCCCAAACATTCCCAGTTTGATATTCGCCGATTCGAGGATAATATGCTGACCGTAAAGGCAAAAGTAGAGCCTTTTCGTCATCAATTTTTTGCCATAGCCCTCAAATTGGCGGGCGGGGGCAGTGCCAAAACCGGATTTAGCCAAACCTCCGAAGCCGAACCCAGTTTATTTTTCAATACCCCTTATCAAATCACCTCTTGGGATATAAAACCCGATTGGGAAGGCTATTACATTATTTTTACCCAAGATTTTATTCAAAAAAATCAACATATCAGCTCTTTGTTGTACGATTTTCCGTTTTTGCGAATGGACCAATCTATTCCTCTGACTCTTGAAAGCTGTGATATTGAATGGATAAAATTGCTTTTTGACAATATTTTTGATGAATATCACTCGGCAAATTCGGACAAATTTGACTTAATTCAAGCTTTTACCCATACATTGCTCTTGTATGTAAGGCGGGCGTATAATCAAACTGTATTCAAAAACCCCGAAATTGCCCAAGCCAATCGCCGAGCCGATATAAGCCTTACTGCCCGTTTTCAGACCTTAATTGAACAAAGTTTTGCGCCCAATCAACCCAAAATCAATCCGCACTCGCTAGAGTACTATGCCGACGAACTGGGCGTACACCCCAACCACTTAAACGCCACCAGCAAGCGAATAACCGGCAAAAATGCCTCGCAATTGGTTCAAAATCAGGTACTTATCCTTGCCAAGTCGCTATTGGCACAAACAGATTTGAGCATCAAAGAAATAGCCTACCAATTATATTTCAAAGAACCCACTCATTTTAATGCTTTTTTTAAAAAATTGACCCAAATCACTCCGGCTCAGTTCAGAGAAGATAACCAGCTTTGAAATTTATCATTTTTGCTTTGAAATTCATTACCACTTGGGCTACCAAGTGGTTTATTTTTGCATTGTCAATTAGAAAATTTTTGAAACAAAACAATTGACATAAAGTGCGTAACAATATCATTCAAAAAATTAAACATAAAATAAAACAATGAAATACAATCAATTAGGCAATTCGGGGCTGGTAGTTTCTGAATTGAGTTTGGGAACAATGACTTTTGGTGAAGGCGATTATTATGGTTTGAAGTTTACTTTTGACCAAAAAGGAGCTACCGAATTAATCAATGTGGCTCTTGACAAAGGCATCAATTTTATCGATACTGCCGATATGTATGGCAATGGCGCAAGCGAACAAATCTTGGGCAAGGCTTTGGGCAGTCGCCGCGAAGACGTGATTATTTCTACCAAAATCAGTTTCCGAGCCGGTAATCAAGCCTTCAATGCCGGAGTAAATGCCAAGCATTTGATTCAACAAACCCATCAGAGTTTGAAAAACTTGCAAACCGATTACATCGATTTATTGCTTTTGCACAATGACGACCCCATCACACCGATTGATGAAACACTCAGAACTTTGGAGCAATTGGTTCAACAAGGCAAAGTACGCTACATCGGTTTATCCAATTACCAAGCTTGGAAAGCCGCTACGATGGTGCAAAGACAAAAAGATTTGAATTATTCGCCCTTTGTAGCTTCGCAAATGCACTATTCAATACTGAATCGAGAAGTAGAAGCCGAGTTTGTACCTATGAGTTTGGCGCACGGCTTAGGCATGATGGTTTGGTCGCCCTTGAGCAGTGGGTTTTTGACCGGCAAATACACTCGCCAAAACCCTCAGCCCGAGGAAGCTCGCCTCAATAGTTTTGATTTGGGGCTATTTGACCGAGAGTTGGGTTATACAGTGGTCGAGAAACTATTTGAGATAGCCCAAAGGCACAATGCCAGCCCTACCGCAGTCGCCGTAGCTTGGCTATTGAGCAAAAAAGTAGTGGCTTCGGTGATTGTAGGGGTGAGCAAATTATCGCAATTGGAGGCTAATCTAGCCGGAGCTGAAATCAAGCTCACTGCCAAAGAAGTGGCAGAAATTGATGAACTCACCCAGCCTGCGCCTCGTTATCCGGCTACTTTTATTGGCTTGCAAGATGCTATTTTGGCACAAGCCAAGCGGTTTTAAGGACTTGGTGGAGTTTAGAAAAGGGGCATTTCAAATGTAGTAAGCACTTGGAGCAATATTTATTACAAAAAGAAATACCATTCTGAAAAAGCCCCTATAAAAATGCCATATCAAGGCTTTTTTACTAATTCTTAACTCTTGATTCGCATTATAAACGAATAGACCTAGAATAATATCGTTTAGATACCAATGATTTGATTTTGATTCACGAAATAATCAGGGTTTTGAACTTGAGTTGAGAATGATAATCTTTCAATGCTTGATAATCAGATAATTATCTATTTTTATGAAATAAGTGGTTTAGCTACTTTTTTGTAAATATTTGATTATCAAGCATTTATGTAACTCTTAATTAGTGATTTCCAATTCCTTGATAATATCACGTATTTCGCCATTTTTTTTAAAAACATACCAACAATCTCCTTCCGGCTATCACAAAAACCAAGACATTTGAAATATACCCAAAAGTCTTTGAAATGTGCTAACAAATAGGGGATTGATGTCTATAACTTTGTATCGTAATTAGGATTGAAAATTAAAACTAAATAATACAATGAATCATTCAAAAATTGCGCTCATTACTGATGGAAGTTGGGGCTTGGGCAAAAACGCAGCTTTGCAATTAGCCTAAAAAGGTATTACACATATTAGTAAAATAATTTACTTTTTTTTTTTAAACAACGGATGATTGCTAAGTAAAAACCATTTATGATTTTCGCGCACAGACGCTAAGACACAAAATATTGACCGTGTCTCGCCTTTGGCGGATTTTCAAGTAATTCAAAAAAACTATTCATTCTACATTATTCACTATTCATTGCTAACGCTCGACAATCTAAAAATAAATATATGCATAAAAATAATTACGTGAAATTTTTATAAACAATTAACTCCAACTCAAATACTAAAGACAAATGAAAAATTTGCGTAAATTAATCAATCTCCTTTGGCTAATAAGTTTTATGATGACGGCTTGTAACTCGGATAATGAATCGCCCCAACCCAATGCCGACGACTGTGTAATAGCTCGGTCGATTCGCAATGGGGAAATCATTGAAAATCAATATATTGTAGCCTATAACAACGAAGATTTGAGTACAAACTCGGCAGAAATAAGTCAAAAAACGTGGCGAATTTTGCATAAAAACGGTATAGATATACAAGCAATGGAGGCTACTTTTATCGGCGAGCCAAGTGGCTTTGTGGCTAAATTGAGTACTGATCAAGTAGCCATCTTGCGCCAAGATCCCGCTATTGCTTTGATAGAACCCGACAGAATAGTGGCAATGTGTACCTGCTTTACGGTGGTGAACCCTCGGACAATTCGTTGGGGGGTAAACCAAGTGGGTTATGGCAATGGCATCGGCAAAACGGCGTGGGTTATTGATACCGGTATTGATTTAGACCACCCCGATTTGAATGTGGATAGAACCCGAAGCCGCTCATTTATACCTAATCAAACCAGTGCCAACGATGAAAACGGACACGGCACTCACGTAGCGGGCATTATTGGGGCTTTGAATAATGAAATAGGTACTTTGGGCGTGGCTTCGGGTGCCAATTTGGTAGCTCTGAAAGTCTTAAACCATATCGGCGAAGGCTCAATGTCGGGCGTAGTTGCGGCAGTGGGTTATGCACGGCGCAATGGAAGAGCCGGCGATGTGATTAACCTAAGTCTGGGTGGGGAAGGCAATTCCGAAATACTCAATCGAGAAATTCAGAGTGCGGCTAATCAAGGATTTTTTGTGGCTATTGCCGCCGGAAATGAGGGTGAACCGGCACGCAATTTCTCACCGGCACGGGTAAACGGCAGAAACATTTACACAATATCCGCCCTAGATAGTCTAGGCTCATTTGCCCGATTTTCCAATTATGGCAATGATGTAGTAGATTATAGTGCGCCCGGAGTACGCATCATTTCTACATATTCAGACGGGCGATATGCTCGATTGAGTGGTACTTCGATGGCGGCTCCGCACGTTGCCGGTATATTGTTGGTAAACAACGGTCGAATCAATAATCGCGGTGTGGTACGCAATGATTTGGACGATACACCAGATACAATAGCCGGTTTGTAAGTAAGGGTTTAAAAATAAATAACCAAATTTATTCTTCACCACTTTTCAGGAATGAAATGATTTTCTTTGTCATTCTCAGCATAGCGAAGATTCTGAAATACTTGATAACCAATGATTTAGATTCGTCGCTATGCTCAAAATGACAAATTCAAAAAAAATGCCTTCGGCAATTTCTAAAAAAAGTGTGAAAATTTATAAAAATCACCTAACTCATTGATTTACAGATAGTTGTGTTGGCTAGATGGGAAAAATTATTTTAATCCTCTACATCTACCAAAGTTTTTAGCTCTACGTGATTGGTTTGATTATCAATGATTTGATGAATTTTTTGCATTACTTCAAAAAATACTTTCATTTTGTCTTCCGACACCTCGTCATACACTGCCGCATTGAACCGAATGACCGAAAGGCGCGATACTTCGCGGGCTTTTTTGCCTTTTTCGGTCAAAAAAATCCGAAAAAAACGGCGGTCTTTTTCATCTTGCACTTTGTAAATAAAACCTTCCTCTTCCATATTTTTGAGGGTGCGAGTGATACTACGGGCTTCCAAGCCCAAAAGCGGAGCTATTTTGGTAGCCGGTGTTCCTTCATCTAAGTCAATATTCAACAAAATATAGCCCACCGAAACAGTCAGGTCAAATTTATTGGCTTCGGAATTATACATACGGGCAATGGCGTGCCAAGCCGCTTTGATTTGGTAATCAACACTCTCTTCTCGTTTCATATACTATTTTAATCCAATTCAAATTCAAAATTAGCCAAAAATATTAGGCATACATACTGTTTTAGAGATTTTTCTTTTTTTATCGACAATGTGTGATGCCGTCAATTTGTAAAATAAAATCATAATTATCTCATTATCAGTTGATTATGAAAAATAAATTTACAAATCTTATTTGAACAAAGCTTCGGACTGCGATTAAATCTTATAGCATCGATTCTAAATAAATAATTTTTAACTTTGCCCAAAAGAAATGCACTATGAAAAAAATGATCATTTGGAGCTTGGGCTTGCTCATTTGGGCTGGACAGATAACGCTTTCGGCGCAAACCAATATGCAAAAAAAAGTGGGCGAACTCGCCCAAAGAATGATGGAGGCAACTATGAATCGGGATTATAAGACGGTTCTCGACTTTACGCACCCCAAAATTATTGAGATGATGGGCGGCAAAGCCAAAGCTCTAGAAATAACAACCCGCGAAATGGACAAAGTAAACGAATCGGGCGGAATTGAAAAATGCGACATTCAATCGGTATCCGAAATTGTAAAAGTTGGTAATCAACTACAATGTGTTATATCGCACCAGATGATTATGCGCATCGAAGGTACGCGCTATCGCGTAAAGGGCGGCACAATTGGTGTTTCTGAAGACAAAGGCAAGAATTGGATTTTTTTAAATGTCAATTCAAACGACCCAAACAGCATTCGACAATTTATTCCCAAGTTTAGCAAAAAACTCAAGCTGCCCGAAAAGTCGATGGAGATTATTGATTAGACTTGCTACCTCCTGATTATCAGCTACTTAGCATACTCAAATTTTCTCAAAAATCGTCTGTACCAAAGGTCTGATGATTTTTGAGAAAATTTGATAAATATATCATCTTATAACATAATGTATTTTTAAATAAATTTTGTAACTATTTGATAATCAATGGATAGTAAGTCTATTAAAAGTATTTAAACTTCTTCGCAAATTGTCATAATGTTTTATTGGCTTATCAATTTTTTTGACATTTGCGAAGAAGTTATTTGAAGTACAAATAATTGATTGTGAATGATTTACAAAAATGTAAGTGCAAAACAAGCCTACTTTTCGTAAGTAATCCGATAAATCACATTTGCCAAATCGTCCGAAACCAAGAGCGAGCCATCGGGCAACTCGAGAACATCTACGGGTCTGCCCCAGACTTTTTGATTGGTATCATCTAACCAACCTTTGGCAAAAATAGTGTGTTCTTCTACTTGATTGCCGTTTACTTTGACCAAACTCAAATCATAGCCGATTTTTTTATCCCGATTCCAAGAGCCGTGTTTGGCAATAAAAATTTGTTTTTGATACTCTGCCGGAAACATAGCCCCTTGATAAAAGCGCATTCCGAGGGGGGCAGTATGCGGACCGAGTTTCTGCATTGGTTTTTCAAATTCTTTACAATCGCGTTTGCTGCCAAATTCGGGGTCAGCAATTGTACCCTCGTGGCAGTAAGGAAAGCCGAAATGCAAACCGCTTTTGGGCGCACGATTCAATTCGCAATTGGGCTGGTCGTTGCCCAAGTGGTCGCGTCCATTGTCGGTAAACCAAAGCTCTTTGGTGTCGGGATGCCAAGCAAATCCTACGGTATTGCGGACTCCTTTGGCAAAAATTTCTAAATCTGAGCCGTCAGGATTCATTCGAGTAATGGTCGAATAGACCTCCTCGGCGCGCTCGCACACATTGCAAGGCGCACCCACCGGCACATAGAGCTTGCCATCGGGACCAAAGGCGATAAATTTCCAACCGTGATGTTTGTCTTTGGGAAATTTGTCATAAACAACCACCGGCTTGGGCGGATTTGCCAAATTTTCTTCAATTTTATCCAAGCGCGAAACTTGATTCACTTCCGCAATGTATAAACTGCCATCGCGGAAAGCTACGCCATTGGGCATATTCAAGCCTTCTGCCACCGTATAAATCTTGTCGGCTTTGCCATCTTGGTTCTCATCTCGAACCGCATACACTTTGTCGTTGCCGCGATTGCCCACATAAATCGTTCCTTGGGGACTCATCGTCATCGAGCGAGCCTCTTTGACTTCGGCAAACACGCTGATTTTGAAGCCTTTAGGCAGTTGGATTTTATCCAAAGGCAGTTCTTTAGATTTCTCAAATCGCATCGAGAAGTCTTGGTTTTTGGCGGATTTGTTGGTAGTAGTTTGGCTGTTTGAATGGCAAGCCACCAAAATTGCCAAGGCAATCAATAAAAAGTAAATTTTAAAATTCATTTTTAAGTGTAAATAAATTGTGATGTAAATACTTAATAATCAAGTGGTTAGTTATATATTTTGTTTTGAGCTTTGTCAAATTATAGTTTCGCAAATTAAGCAATTCTTAGAGTAGGAAAAATTTTTAAAACCAATTTATCATTTTTTTAACTTTTGCAGTAAGGAGCAAGAAAAAGATAATGAAACAACATTTTTTGATAACCTATTAATTTTTTGGCAACTACAGAGAAGTGATGTAATTAATTGATTATCAGTTACTTATATATTTTTCTTTTACCACAAAGTTCACTAAATAGGCACAAAGGATTACAAAGCCTTCGTGTATTTTGTGGGTATTTTTTAGTGTTCTTGGGTGTATTTCAAATTTACTACCTATCACTCTCTTCTTCGGAGAGGGCAGGGTGAGGCAAAAGAAATGCGTAAATTTGAAATGCACCCGTGTTCTTTGTGGTAAAATAAGGACAAACTTCAAGAAATATTTGGGAAAAGAAGTAATATTTCCTAACTTGAGAAGTATATGGTTTAACAATTCAAATTTTTAATTTGTATGAAAAAAAAATTACTATTTTTAATTATTAGCTTGATTATCAGCCACTTAGCTTACAGTCAGGCGCGACAAATCACCGGCAAAGTTACTGATACCGATTCAGGTGAAGGTTTTGCTGGGGTGAGTGTATTTGTCAAAGGCTCGACTAACGGGACAGTTACCAATTCGGAGGGTAAATACAGTATTTGGGCAGAAACTGGAAATATTTTGGTCTTTCAAGCCGTGGGGGTGATTAGCCAAGAAATCGTTGTAGCCCAGCAAACCGTGATTAATGTAGCCCTTAAAGTCGATTCAAAAAATTTGAGTGAAGTAGTAGTTACAGGCGTTGGAAAACAAGGTAAACGCAAACTCAAAGGCGAAAATTTGCCGCCGCCGCCGCCCATTCGTATCAAAAATCGCCAACAATCGCAACCCATTGAAAATCAAATAGTTACACTCAAATCAACGGGAAAAGACCGCGACCGCCGCCGCAATGAACAAGAAAAAAATGACCCCGAACCCGAAAACAGTACCGAATCGTATAATGTAATCGAGGAAAACGAGTTTTTGGCAGTCAAAAAAAATCCGCTTTCTACCTTCTCCATTGATGTGGACAATGCCGCTTATACCAACATCCGCCGGTTTATCAACAATGGACAAAAGCCCCCCAAAGATGCCGTAAGAATAGAGGAAATGGTCAATTATTTTCAATATGATTATCCACAACCCACTGATAATCAGCCTTTTTCTATCAATACCGAAGTCTCGACTGCTCCTTGGAATCCGCAACACAAACTAATGTTGATTGGTTTGCAAGGCAAAAAAATTGCAATGGAAAATCTACCGGCAAGCAATCTTACTTTTTTGCTAGATGTATCGGGTTCAATGTCCGATGAAAACAAATTGCCCTTGCTCAAGCAGGCTTTTAAGCTCTTAATCAAGCAATTACGTCCGCAAGACCGGGTGGCAATTGTGGTGTATGCCGGAGCCGCCGGGCTGGTATTGCCCCCCACTTCGGGGCGCGAAAAGGATAAAATCATTGCCGCTTTAGAAAATTTGGAAGCCGGAGGTTCAACTGCCGGAGGCGAAGGCATTATTTTGGCATACCAAATTGCCCAACAAAATTTTATTGAAAATGGCAATAATCGGGTGATTTTGGCAACTGACGGCGATTTTAATGTAGGAGCCTCGAGTGATGCCGAAATGGTGCGGTTGATTGAAGACAAACGGCAAACCGGCGTATTTTTGACTTGTTTGGGCTTGGGAATGGGGAATTACAAAGACAGTAAATTGGAAAGTTTGGCAAATAAAGGCAATGGCAATTATGCCTACATTGACAATATTCAAGAGGCAAATAAGGTATTTGTCAAGGAGTTTGGCGGTACTTTATTTACCATAGCCAAAGATGTCAAACTGCAACTCGAGTTTAATCCGACTAAGGTAAAAGCCTATCGGTTAATAGGTTATGAAAATCGAGTGCTGGCCGACGAAGACTTTAATGATGATAAGAAAGATGCCGGCGAGTTGGGCGCGGGGCATACGGTTACGGCTTTGTACGAGATTATTCCCACCGAAGTCGAGAGCCCCGAAGTCCGCAAAGTCGATGATTTGAAATACCAAACCACCACCATCAAAAAAGATGCTTATACCTCACAAGATTTATTGACGGTTAAGTTTCGTTACAAAGCCCCGCAAGGCTCAGAAAGCCAATTGATTGAACATACTTTGCTTGACAAATCGACCAAATTGGAGCAAACTTCGGATAATTTCCGTTTTGCCGCCGCCGTTGCCGGATTTGGAATGTTGTTGCGCGATTCCAAATTTAAAGGCAATTTGAATTATGAGAAAGTAGTTGATTTAGCCCAAAATGCCAAAGGCAAAGACGAAGAAGGCTACCGCGCCGAGTTTATTCGTTTAGTGAGGACTATTCAGTAACTATTTGATTATCAGGTAATTATGTTTTTTTATTAAGCAAGCTCTAGGGCTTGCTTTATTTTTTTTGAGGTTTTAGTTTTCTGGATATAACTTGCTGATTATCAGGTATTTATGAGTTTTACTGTGATTAGTTCTACTTTGGGGCTTTGGAAATGATTGAGATTAAATGGAGTTTTTTCCAGAAAGCTTCATCTAAATTGTATTTTACTATGTTGGGTATTTATGTAGTTCAAAAAAAATAAAGTACCAAAGTAGAATTAGTTAATTATTTGATTTTCAATTACTTAACTCAATGCTAGAAATCCGAAACTAGACAAACTATTGAAAAATCAAACCTTACCGTCATCGCTATAGGTTATTTATCGCGCCAAAACTTTATTTGGTCGAGTAATATATGCTGCATATTGCGAAATTTTGTGTTACCTCGACTGGGCAAATACAAGCTGAAGCAAATTCAAAATCAGGGAAAATATTAAAATCAAAATTTTATAAATACCTGATAATCAATATATTATATTAAAAACAAATTTCTTCAAACGAGTATTTGCATCGCTTAGATTGGCGCACTATTCACGCCAATACACAGGGGTAGGTTTGTTTTGCAAAATAAAGTTTTGGTTTGGTTTTTGAAACGCCATTGCCATAAACACCTTGCCTGCAATTAGCTATACAAAAAGTCATAAAAATTCAATTATTTGCCTTAGCTTTACACTATCAAGTTTACTCAGGTACAAAGATGAAAACTTTCTTGAAGTTGTTTTTGATATTTCTAATTAGCAGTCAAATCAGGGTCGACGTGGTGTTTGGCCAAACCGATACTTCTGGTCAGAGCAATGTGTTTGAATTGTCGATTGATGAGATTATCAACCAAAAACAAAAGAGCCAAACCAGCGAAAATCAAATATCGACGGTGTCGAGTCGGGCTGAAACCAACTTTGAAGTGCCGGTAGGAGCTTCGGTAGTCAGCAAAGAAATGATTATGAATGCGGGCTGTCTTACCCTCCCCGAAGCCCTCCGACTGATGCCCGGAGTACTGGTGCGTGAAACCAGTCCCGGTAATTTTGACATTCGCATTCGAGGCTTTGCCGGTAGCCCACCGGCGCAAGATTTCACAACCAATACCGAAAATATGATTTTGGTGATGATTGACAATCGCCCGGTGTATAATTATTTTTCGGGAGGTACATTTTGGGAGTCTTTACCCATTGACATCAATGATATTGAACGCATTGAGTTGGTGCGTGGTCCGGCGGCGGCTTTGTACGGTCCCAATGCGGCAATGGGGGTGATACACTTCATTACCCAAAGGTCAAACCAAAACGGAGTTTACACCCGTGCCAATTTGAATTTTGGCAATGCGACTAATTTATTTTTTAACACCACTTTGGGCTATCGGTTCAATGAGAAATTGGATATTGGCGTATCTAGCAATTTTGGGCATTTGCATCGGTTGCCCTCGAGTCAATTTTATAGTCTTTTTGAAAAACGCTACGTAGATACCGAATTGGGTAGTATTATAGGTTATCAGACCAGAGCACCCCTTACCGAAGAACGCGAAGCCTATGGTTTTCCCAGTATAGATGAGTCGTTGATACGGTTTGCGTTCAACGGTTTTTTGGAGTATATACCCACCAAAGACTGGGCAATAGACCTAAGGTTTGGCGTTCAAGAATCCACCGCTATTTATCCGGTATCTGAAAATACTTATATTCCTTTATCAACAGTTGTATCCGAAACTCAGTACCTCAATTTCAAATCCAAATTGTTTGATAGCAATTTGCAGTTTTCGTATATGACTGGTGAGCAAGAGCCGGGGCGGGGCTTTTTGGGGGGGGCGTATGATTTTGGCTTGATGGATTTTAATTTGGATTATGACTTTAAGTTTGGCAATTTTTTTCTCAAACCGGCAATCAATTATCGCCAAGCCGTGTATGATGACACCGAAGCCGGTGAAGACAAAGACTTTGTAGCTGACTCACGCATACTGCAAGGTAAAAGCACTTTGAGCAATCTGGGCTTAAGTTTGCGTGCCGATTACCAATTGAAAAATTTAAGATTGATTGCTGCTCTTCGCCAAGACAAATTTAATGTTCAATCTGCCCCATTTTATGGGTATCAGTTGGCGATCACATATCAAATCAAACAAAAGCATTTGCTGAGAATGAGCTATGGCAAAGCCAATCGCAGTTTGTTTATTACCGATGTTTTTACCAACTATGTGGATAGAAACCTGTTGCCCAGTCCTTCTCCACCATTTCAAAATATCAGTTTTGGCATTCAGGGCAATGCCAATGTCGATCTACCGGCTCTTACTTCGGCAGAGGTGGGGTATAGAGTCAAGCTAAATGACAAGTGGAGCGGGGATATTGAGTTTTTTTATGCTCAGGGGAGCAACTTTTTGTCAAGGTTTGTAAACTTTTTGCCTCTCAACCAAAGTACCTTACTGCTTAATTTTACTACTCAAAATGACTTACTGAGCAGCACTCAAACCGGAAGTACATTTTCTTTGGAATACACCGGTCAAAAAAATCAACTGCGGTTTTTTCTCAACCTGCAATGGACTGATTTACAAAACTTCTCACCTTTTGACAATGAAGCCGACAAGAGCAAAAACTACGATATACGCAATTACCGAGCCACGCCCAATTGGTTTGGCGGCATTTATTGGAATCATCATTTTAGCTCTAAATGGCGGTTGAATCTCAATACTTATTTCTTTGGTAATCACGAAATTTGGCATCGGACAGAGCGCACGTTTTTGCAAACTGAATTTGAAAAAAATAACTTTGTGCGCTCGGGCATAGGTGCCGATGTAAAGGCAAAGGTCATTTTCAACGCCAAATTAATGTTTTCACCGGTCAAGCAATTGACCACATTCGTCAATGTCCGAAATTTATTTGACCAAACCGGTTTCGAGTACTACTTCACTGATAAAGTAGGCATTGGCATAATGGGCGGGGTCAATTTTAGGCTATAATTGAGCAATTGAAATCAAAACTCATATATGTTTAAAATATAACTTGGCTATTGCGCATCAGGTACAAAGATTCGGCAAAATAATTGTCATATCACTTTTCAGTTGTTAAAATTTGCCTACATTTGACCAATGACCCCAAATGAGTGGTTTTTTGAATCAAGTGAAACATAATTATCTATCAATCAATTAAGTGCCTATTCATATTTAGTTTAGCTTAAAACCCTAAGGGTTTATTAGCCTAAATGATTGATAATCAATAGTTTAAACCCTTAGGGTTTGGAATAAAATAATCTAAATTATTTATGTTCAGGTACTTAGTTCTACTTTGGCACTTTAGAAATGAGTCAGGAGATTTGAACTGCTTTTTAAGTTTTTCCGCAGGTATTTTTTGACCAAAATTGTATTTTCCTATGTGCCTATGTGTTTCAAAAATTGAAAGTGCCAAAGTAGAATTAGTTATAATACTTTAAATTTAAGAACTGTTTACTCATTATCGCCTCAGATATTGTTTTTATAAGTATCAAAAATATGATTTTAAGAATTACTCGCTTAGTAGTTTTATTAAATTTATGGGTTTGGGGGCTTTGTCAAATAGGGCAGGCGCAAGAGCTAAATCCCCAAGTGGTTTTGCTCAAGCAAGCTCAGGAGGATACCAACAAAGTAAAATTATTAAATCAAATCGCCGAACAAGAATTATCCCAAAACAAGTCGGATAAAGCCCTAGAATACGCCCAAGAAGCCTACAAACTAGCCCTTAATTTGAATTATAAAAAAGGCAAAGCCGAAAGTGCCTTGTCTTTGGGTAAAGTATATCGCCAAAAATCCAACTACACCACCGCCCTCAATTATTTTTTGGAGGCTAATCAAGATTTTCAAAAGCAAACCGACTGGCAAAACACAGCAATTGCGCAAGGTGAAATAGCCTTGCTTTATCAATTACAACGGGCTGATGATAAAGCGATTGATTATTTTAATTTAGCCCTTCAAACCTTACCGGCTACCGCCTCTGACAAACTGCGAATGGCTTATTTGCAAGGGCTGGGCAATTCTTATTTTAATCAAAAAAAATATGATGCGGCTATCGATCAGTACCAAAAAACTCTCGATTATCACAAAAAAAATAATGATAATCGCTTGATAATCAATATATTAGATAAAATTGGCAGCATCAATGTAGCGGCTACTAATTATGATAGTGCCATTGATAATTATGAAGAAATCATCAAGGTAAATCAAAAATTAAACGATGCCGTGAGTTTGGCGGCAGCACTGAACAATTTGGGCTATCTTTATAAACAGAACAATGACAATCAAAAATCCTTAAAAACTTTTCGCCAAGCCCTTACGCTCAATCAACAACTCTATTCGGCGCAAGCCAGCCAAGAACTCAAACGGCGCAACGCCGTAATGGCAAGCAATATTGGCGTTACGTATGCCAATATGCAAAACTACCGCGAAGCCCGCAAATATTTCAACGAAGCCAAAGCCATTTATGAAGCCCAAAATAACCCCGAGGGGATGGGTAAATCATACAATTATTTAGCCGCTACTTATTTTGTAAGTGGTAACAATGAATTGAGTGCTACCAATGCTTTTCAAGCCGTCGAGTATGGCAAAAAAGCCAACTCCAATGATGTACTGCTCAATGCCTATAAAATTCTTGCCGAAGTGTTTCAACGCAATAGTGATTTTAAAGAAGCCCAAGTATATTATAAATTATACCTCGATTTGAAAGAAGACCAAGCCGAAAAACAACGCAAAAAAGAACAGGAAATTCTCCAAAATCAGATTGATATTGAACGCAAAGAAAACGAGCTAAAAACTATTCAGGCAGACAAGGAGTTGCAAGCCCTTACCCTCAACCAATTGCGCCTTGAAAAAGAACGCCAAGAACAAGACATTGCCCTCAAAGCCAAAGAGTTGGAAATACTGCGCAGTAATCAAGAAAAACAAACCATTGCCCTCAAAAATCAGGCTTTGGAAAAAGAAAATGTGCAAAGACTTTTGGAAGCAACCAAGCAACGCGCCGAAACTGAAAAACAAAAGCAAGAGATAGCGATGCTTGAGCAAACCAAAAAACTGCAAGACCTGACCCTGAAGCAAAAAGCTGCCGAAGAAAAAGAACGCCAAAAAGAAAGAGAACTCCTAGAAAAAGAAAACAAACTCAAAGAGCAACGCCTCAAAGACGGAGAGGTGATTCAACGCTACGGAGTAGGCTTGTTAGCTTTGTTGGCGGTTATTTTGGCTCTCATCTTGTTTGGTTTTATGCAATCGCGCAAAGCGCGCCGCGCCCTCGCCCAACAAAATGCGGAAATTCAAGCCCAAAAAACCTTGGTTGAGCAGCAAAAAGAAGAAATGGAAGTGGTCAATCGTAAGCTCAAATCCAATGAACAAATTTTGCAAAAAGCCTACGACCGTGTAAAACAAAGCGAACAACAAATTAAAGAAAAAAACGAAGAACTCCAAGCCAGCGAAGAAGAGCTGCGCCAAAATATGGAGGAACTTGAAGCCAACAAAGAAGAAATTGAAGCCCAAAAAGAGGCTTTGCAAGTGGCTTATAAGTCAATTGAAGAAAAAAACTTGGTTTTTACTCATAGTATCAAATATGCCGAAAAGATTCAACAGGCGATTTTGCCCAATGAATTTGAATTTAAGCAAGTATTTCCCGAGCATTTTGTGATTTTTCGCCCCAAAGATATTGTTTCGGGAGATTTTTATTGGTTGACTAAACTTCAACACAAAACTTTTATTGCTTGTGTCGATTGCACCGGACACGGTGTGCCGGGAGCTTTTATGTCTTTGATTGGCAATTCGCTTTTGCACGAAATCATCAGTGAAAAAAAGATTTTTGAGCCTCACAAAATCCTCGAGGTACTCCATATTGAGGTACAAAAATCGCTTCGCCAAAAAGAAAATAACGGTATTGATGGAATGGATATGGTGGTGTGTGTGTTGGAAGAGTGGGAGGGAGGCTTATTTAGCCTACAATTTAGTGGGGCAAAAAACTCAGTACTTTATTATAGTCAGGGTGAATTGCACGAGCTTTTGGGCGACCGCAAAGCGATTGGGGGCTTTCAGAGCGAAACTTACCGCGAGTTTAGCAAGCATACCATCAAGCTCCAAAAAGGTGATATTTTGTACCTCACCACCGACGGCTATACTGATGCGCCTAACCAAGCCCGCAAAAAATTTGGGGAAAAACGCCTCAAAGAACTACTCAAAGAAATTGCTACCAAACCCATTCGAGCGCAAGAAACCATTTTGACCGAAGCCTTGGACACCCATCACAATGGCTCGCTCCAGCGCGATGACATTACTTTTATGGGCTTAAAGTTATAAACCTTGATTGTTTGGGTGTATGCCTTGCCGGTAATTCCCGCTTTGTCCAACTGCTTGATTATTAATGGATTAGTGAATTTTTTGGATTCTCTAAATCTTCAAGAGCGTTGTTGAGCTTAGAGTTAAGTGCTTGATTATCCACCAGAGGCAGACACGGTCAATACTTTGCGCCTTAGCGTCTTTGCGCGAAAATAGAGTTGTATAGGGTGCATTTCAAATTTACTACCTATCACCCTCTCCTTCGGAGAGGGCAGGGTGAGGCAAAAGAAATGCGTAAATTTGAAATGCGCCCGTTGTATAGTAGTATTATGAAGATTTGCGAATATTGTGTAACTATTTGATTATCAGTTGCTTATAAAATCCAAAAACTTCCGTTAATTAATTGATTTTCATTCCTTAGCCTAGTTCTTTCGCTTCTGACGCGGAGGGCTTAGGAACTCAAAACCAGAAATTCTACACCTCATTTTTATTGACTACAATCAATAAATTTCTTTCAAGCATTTGTATAACTAATTGATTATCAGGTGATTATCTTAATTGATGAAAAAATGATTTAGATTTTTAAAAAGAAAAAATTTAACTTTACCAAGAATTTAATGAAGATTCAAACCTTAAAAATCACAATTGTATGCAAACTGCCGAACTCACCGTTGCCGAAAAACTTGCTATGGAAAAAGGTTTTGGACCCCCGCAATTCAAAACCCACGACGAAACCCGCAAATACCGCAAAACTCAATTAGCGGCGGCTTTTCGTTTGTTTTCTCGTTTTGGATTTGATGAAGGCGTAGCCGGACACATTACTGTCCGCGACCCCGAACATACCGATTGCTTTTGGGTCAATCCCTTTGGTGTGCATTTTGGACATATCAAAGTATCAGATTTGATACTGGTCAATAAAAATGGGGAAATTGTCGAGGGCAAACACCCTTTGCTCAATCGCGCCGCTTTTGCTATTCATTCCCAAGTTCACGAAGCTCGCCCCGATGTCATTGCCGCCGCTCATTCTCATTCAACTTATGGGCGTGCTTGGTCAACGTTTGGCAGGTTGCTTGACCCACTTACTCAAGATTCTTGTGCTTTTTATGAAGACCACTCGGTTTTTGATGATTTTACCGGTATCGTCAATGAGCTTGATGAAGGCAAGCGCATTGCCCAAGCACTTGGCGCACGCAAAGCCTGTATTCTCAAAAATCACGGTTTATTGACCGTAGGACACACTGTGGAGGAAGCCGCTTGGTGGTTTATCACAATGGAGCGCAGTTGTCAAGTCCAAATTTTAGCCGAGAGTGTGGGCAAGCCTAGCAGTATTAGCCACGAAGTAGCCGCCAAAACCCAATTGGAACTTGGCACACCTCTAGCGGGCTGGTTTCAATTCCAACCACTTTGGCAACGCATTACCAAAGAACAACCCGACTTGTTTGAATAACAAAGATAGATGAGAAATTCTCCAATTTTTGAATTTTCAAATTTTCGGATTTTTGAACTTTTCTGATGTTAATTGCTTTAACATTTACTCCCAATGTAGAAATTTGAAACTGATTTTTAAATTTCTAAGCAACAAGTACAAAATAATGTGTACAATATTTTTAGATAAACTATTGATGTGTCTCGCTTCTAGCGGATTATCATTAGACCTACTACTATTTGATTATCAGCTACTTAGCATACTCAAAATTTATCAAAACCGTTAGTCCGCTTCTGGCGAGAACTGATGGTTTTTGATAAATTTTGATATTTTTTTTATTATATAATATTATATTCTAGAATAAATCTCGTAACTATTTGATAATCAATAAGTAGTAAGTCTATTAATTAGAAAATTATTCATTCTACATTATTCACTATTCATTACTAAGATTTTCATAAGCAAAGTCTATTACAAAATAAAAGCCGATACTTACTCAGTATCGGCTTTTATACTTATGTACCCAACCAAAAATTATTGTTTTATCAACCTTAAAGTTTTGGTTTCGGTAGGCATTATCAATTTGATAATATATACTCCCGAATTGATATTGGACAATTGTTGGTTAATAGCTTCCTCAATATCGGTCAAACTACCGCGTCCGCTGAGTAATTTTTCGCCGGTCGGTTTCACCAGTTCATACTGTACGGTTTTGAGTTTGCGCAATTCGGTACTAGCTGTAAATCCAATGGTACTCACGGTAGGGTTTGGATAGACCACAATAGTTTCAGAATTGCCGCCGGTGATAAATATTACTCGGCTATACTCAAAATCTCCGTCATTATCAATCTGTTTTAAGCGATAATAAGCTCCGGCAAGGGCATCTTTGTCAATAAATTTGTAATCGCGGCGCGTATTGGTTGTACCATTGCCATCTACAAATCCAATGGTGGTAAAGTTTTGTAAATCAAAACCTTTTTGCACTTCAAAGCCTTTGTTGTCAGTTTCGCTAAATGTATTCCAATATAGCTCAACTTGCTGATTATCAAGGCGTTTGCCACCAAAGTTGCCCAAAGTTACCGGTAGTAATACAGGATTGAAAGGTGCGCCATTACTCACAATAGTCTGGCTAAATCCGGTAATATTGATAAAGCTAACCGTTCTACTGCCCGAAGAACCACCCAAGGAGAATCCTTCAAAGTCATTTACCCAAGAGTCGGTTGAGTTAGAGGGGCGTTTGTGCAAGATAAGTGCTTTGGGGTCGCCTGCCGCAATATCAAACAAAGCATTTTCAACTACATAAGTTACCATCATTGGTGACAAAGTTTGATTGCCATAGTTATTGATTACCCAGTAATCATTGGTTTTCAAACGACCATCGCTCAAAGAAGCGGGGGGGGGTGTGCTCAAATCATCTAAAACAGCCTCAAAAGGAGTAAGATTAAACAAGCGTGTAACCACCACCTCACCATTAGGATTATTAGTCCCAAAAGTAATGCTTACATTGGCAGAGCCAAAGTTTACCAAGCCAGCGGCGTTTACATTTTGGCTTACCGAAATCCCCTGACCAATCGGTTGATTGGCTTCAATCCAGTTGTCAGCTAATAGATTTGATCTTTCGGCATAATTATCACCCACCAAGTCGCGTCCTTCGGTGGCGGTATTAGGCTCATTAAACTGCCAATAAGCCACCAAATTAGGCTCTAAGCCGGTAAGTACTAAGTGGCGATTCATTCGGATTTGATTAGCCGTAAGTGGAATACTCCAGAAACGAACCTCGTCCAAAGCTAACTCATTTTGTTGGGCTACAATACCCGTTCCGGCAAAGAAAAATGCGCCATCTTCGTCGTCATTTTCACCGGCATAGGTAAAGGGAGTTCCAGCAATTCCATTCAAATACAAGTTGAGAGTAGTACCATCATACACCGCCGCGACGTGATTCCAAGCATCGCCGGTAGTGGCAACTCCATTAAGATTTACGGTTGCCGGTCCGCGCGGTACACCATTATCCGAAATAAAGAATCGCAATTGATTGCCCACTTGGGTAATGCGCATTCCGTTTTGTTCGCCAATAATCCATTTCTCAGACGCAACATTTTGACGAGGATTGAGCCAAAACTCGAGGGTCAATTGTTGGGGTATTTGAATGGCTTTGGTAGCACTCAAATAATTCCCTTGAAAATCGCAGGCTTGTCCGGCAACTTGGGTCAAGTTTACCACTTTGCGCGTGCCTTCGGGGGCGGGGTCGGTAGCATCGTATTCCTCACCACTGACAAATACTTTGATACACTGCGCGTCAAAGTTTTCGCCTACGAGTGCGGTGTTTTTAATATCATAAACCAGCCAGAAGTAATTGATACCACTCGCCAAAGTTCGATTACCAACAATGCTATAGGTAGAACTTACATTAGTTACATCTGTACCAAATTGATTGGTCAAATCAAAGTCGCTATCATTGCCGGTATAGTACAAGCGGGCGTTTTCAACATTGGCGGCAGTAGTAGTTCCGATTGAGTTAAATACAAACTCTTGAGCAACTAGAGTGGTACTAGAGCCCGCATCTAATTCTATCCCAATGATTTGGCGGTTTTTGGTGCCGGGGATCAAATCATTGCTATTTTGTGTAATCACAATGGTCTCAAGTACATTACCAGCAACTACGGTGATGTTAAAATCTTCAGTCGCTGATTGGCTATCGGTATCGGTCGCCGTTATTCTTACCTGGACAACAGTACCAATTGGAATATTCAAATCGGGGAAAGTATTGAAAGTACGCGTTGTCGGATTGAATGAAATCCAACTTGGTAGGTCAAAAAGGTCTAAACCAATTACTTGTCGGGCTTGATAAGTCAATATATCGCCCGGGTCGCTAAAGATTGTTTCGCCAAAGGCAAAGCTAAAGGCTTGATTCTGAGGTACTTGTCTATTAGAAATATTGCCAACCAATTGCGGTGGTACATTATCTACATTGATTGGAATGACCTCAATTGCCGAAATTTTGGCAGTTCCAGCAACTCTGTTCAAAGCAATCGTCAGGCTGTTATCGCTAACTAAGGTATTGAAGGTATAGACATCTGCAACCAGATTACCTACCTCAGCTACCATATCATAGTTGCTCAATACACGCACACCTTCAATGTCCACATTAAATCTACGCTCACCTTCGTCAATATCATTGCGGATTTCGGCAAAATGCAAACGAATGGCATAATTACCATTAGCTACCGGAATATTATAACTAAATGTATTGCCAAAACGCTCCGAGCTATAAAGTGTACCATCGGGAGTGCCACCTACTTGGTCAAGTGAATTGGTAAAAATACTTCCTGAGTTGGAGAACTGGTCGGCAATGAATACAAAACCGTTGGTAGATATGTATGTATCTCCGCCGGAATTAATCCGCAAAGGACAACCGCTATTTTTGCCAATATTGAAGAACTGCGTTTTGGTACAGCCGTCAGCAATCCGAGTAAGCGTAACTTTATAATTTGCTCCCTCAGCCAAAGTATTTACATTGGGGGCAGTCAAGTTGGGATTATCATTCCAAATAATTAAATAGTTATTGATATTATCTGGGGCATTTACAGTTACGCGGGCATTACCGTCGGTGTTAGAATTACAACTTACATTGTTGGTAGCAAGATTGAAAGTAATATTGTTGTTTTCCAAAATTATTAATTCTTTGCTCACTTCACAGTCTGTGCCGACTTGTCGAGCATAGAAAGTATAAGTACCAGCTTCTAAATTGAAAGTGCGATTGGCACTATATTCACCAAATTTACCAATTTTAAATTCAAAATTTGCTGGGTTAGGGTCAGGTCCACCACTAGGCACACTTACCAGTTTTACAGTTGCCGCAGTTGGAGTATTACAACTCGAACTAGGTTGCGCCCCATCCCAAGCCAAATCAAAAGTATTGTTTTGTTGAAAGGCAAAAATCTCTACTGCCGACAAAGCCGGACGATTGACTGTGGGAGTAAATTCAATGTTCAAAATGCCGTCTGTTACCGTAACATCTAATTCTTTGGTCAGAGCGGTTTTGAAGCCGGCTTCTGCCAATATATCTAAGCCCGGAATCCTTACTACATTTTCCAAAGAAATGTTGTTAATTCTTTCGCCGGGATTGGTAAAAGCGTTTTCGGCAAAGTGCAAACGCACTACATAATCACCATTCGTTACTGGGATATCATAACGCCAGCCCTTGAGATTGGTCAATGATGATAAATAAGAACGATACAAGGCATCGTTATCTGTATCACGAATTTGCGTAGTTACATCGTCTAAATTATCTAATTTGATACTTCCTTTGCGGAAAGGCAAATCTGATTCCCACAACTCGCCATTCACATTAACCGCATCACTCGTTAAAGCCGCCGATTTGATGCGCCGAATGAGGGTAGTGGCATTTGCCGGAGCTAGGTCTCTTTGTACAATACAAGAAGACTCCGCTACTCCAAACAAAGGAATTCGAATCGGAGAGTTGGTGTTGAGTCGAGAATTGCCGGCGTTATAGTAAATCAACAATTCGGCGTTTTTGACTCCAATGGTTTTAGGGGTAAAAGTTACCGAAATATTGGCACTTGCTCCGGCAATAGTTGTGATAGGCAAGGCACTGCCAAAAGTAGCTGTAAAGTCCTCAAAATCATCACCGACAATTTCAAAAGAGCGGATAATTGTATTGGGGTCAAGACCCACTTGTCCGCTATTGTTAAGGGCGACTACAGTTGGCACTGGCGCGCTAGGATTGACCAAACTATTGTTGAATTTGATTTCCGATACACTTGGTATCAGAATCGAGCTATAAGCTGTACCCAACTCCGGCTTGATGTTTTCTACATAAAATACATTGTCATTATAATCCCAGTTAGCCGTAGCACTCGGATAATCCATTGCCATTAAATAAGCATTAGGAATAATATTGCCTTGAGAATCGCGGGCTTTGTAAATCCTTACCCCAACTACCGGCAATCCGCTTACTAAATTCAAGTTTCGGTCGGTAGATGCTTCCACAAAAGTAAAATTGAACACGCCATTGGTAGTACTAGACTCTACCGGAAAGAATGAACGCTCGGCGGGTGCGCCTCCGGCATTGCGGCGCGGTAAAATGGTTTGTCCATCATCGCGCATTTGAAAGGTAATCTCAGTGCCACCTTTTTGTCCGGGTTTGCCATAATAGGTTCTTACCACTGCGGTACAGCAGCTATGCAGAGCCGTAATATGGCGCATATACACCGGTTTGTTAGGGTCAGCTACTTTGAAATTAGGTGAGAAAATCTCATCACCGGTAGGTATGATACTGCTTGCCGGTACACTAGGCGGACTATCGTTATAAGCACGCTTACGGTCATCAAACCCCGTGGCGGTTCTTAAATTAAAAGTTTCAAAAATCTCATTGACCGTAGGCTCATTACAACCTTCATCGGAACGCATCCACAAACCGTGCAAGTTGAGGACTGTTTGTGGTGAGTCGTCATCATTGGAAACAATTGTTAGGAACTCGTGTAATACTCCTGTTCGAATGGTGGTTAATCCATCACCATCACAATCAAACAATACTCGCCCGCCCGGAGGTCCGTCAGTTGGTCCGGTTCCGGTGTAGCTGGCAATGAATTGCACGGTAATATCAACAAACTGCCCAGGGGTGAGAGTGAGGGGCAATTGTGTAGCGGCATTGAAGTTAGCCTCCGACAATTTTTCAATTTTCCACAGGTTATTGTTAGAAAATACAAAATTATCAATCCGCAAATTAGCCGCGCCGGAGTTGCGCAAGCGCACCTTTACCCGCTCGTGCCCAACTGGGTCGGGTCCGCCATTGTTGGCTTTGGGAGGAGCAAGCGGATTGACAGGATTACTTCCTACTTTGCCATCGTGTTGGATTCTTGAGAAACTCAAGTCTTCATTGGAAGGGAATCGGTCTAAGTTGAATACTGCCAGCTTGCCATTATTGCTAGGAATCCGCACTACTTTAAATTTGTACTCAGGAGTAGTACTGGTATTGGGCGTAGGCGTAGCCGCGTCTTCGGCATAAGCAGTAAGCGTATATTCACCAATTTCATTGATTAACAAACTTCCGGTATAATTTTGAGTAGCCCCATTCAAAGTAAATTGCTTGATTGCCAAACCGGCACTACCGGCATCTTGGTAGTTGATATCTACCAATACTTGGTCTTTGTAGTCTTTGTTAGTGGGGGCGGTTGTTGTGCCGGTAAATTTGACTTGAATAGTCGGGGCAATATTGTCGGGTACGTTACTTGCCAAGCCAATGTTGATAAAGTTGATTTTGGTATCGCGCCCACCATCATTGGCATCAATAATCATTTCATTGTTGGTAACATCAATAGTTGCCAAAGCTACCCGATTGGTATTGCCGCTCGTTTGCACAAAATTATCAATTACATTCACCCCATTGATATTGATGCGGTGAACTCCGTCAATGACTGTCGGGTCACCTACGCCTACCAATACGTTGTACTTACCGTTATTGAGGCGAATTTTCCACTGTTGAGAACCAAAAACTCTTTGTTGTAAGAAGTTATAAGAGTTTAACAATACTGCATACTGAGGAGTAGTTACATTCCCATTGCCATTGGAATTGCTGGTATTGGTGGCGGGAGTAGGAGGCGTGGTAGCCGGATTCAACCAACCAAAATTACCCAATACCGGGCTACTCGGATAAGCAGCACCTATATCTCGACTATAACCCGGAGTTGCGTTTAAAGTATTATTTCTTTGGAAGTTAATTTTAAATTCCCAAGCTGTGGGGTGATCCCAGTCAAGTTTGGGATTGACTACCAAAGTAACCGGCACATCAATGCTGGCAAAACCGGTAGCGGAGGCTCTTACTGAGGTAGTATAAGTCCCCGGAGCCAAGCCCCCCAAGCGAGCCGTAAGCGTAGCCGCCACACCTACAGTGGCAGTAAGTGGTATATCGAGCCAAAGCGCGGTATTGTCCAATTTGGTCAATAGAATAGTGGGCGAACCCGAACCACTTCCCAAACCAATGGTCAATCCAGTAGTAATGTCGCCTCCGCCTTGAGTAGCGGGGGTGAAGTTTATCGGGTTAGGTGTGGCAGTCAAAGTAAAAGGATTGACCGTGAGGTTAAACACCAAAGTATCGCCTACATAATTATCCACCGTGGCAAATACCGAAGCTGAGTAAGTACCCGGGGCTAAATCATCGGTGTCAAACGAAAAACTCAAGTTTGCACCGGTTGGCGAAGCCGGTAAGGGGCTAGGCACACTAGGTAAAATAAGCCAGTCAGCTCCGGCGGTTTTGCTCAGTGCTACTCCGGTCGGCGAACCGGCGGAGGGGATTAAAGTCGCATTTTGATTGGCACTTGTACCCCCAAAATTGATGCTGGGCAAGGTAATGGAAGATGCCCCAAAATTCAACTTAGGCTCATTGATGGTAAGCTCGATCAGCAAAGTAGCATCGGGATAGTTACCATTGGGGTCCGAAGCGGTCAAAGTAGTTTGATAAACCCCTTGTGGAAGCCCAGCAATGTTGAAATTGATAAGATTCACCTGTCTAAGGGCAGCATTAGTGCTTGCAGGGTCACCAAACGGAGGTATATCCATTCTTGCTATCACACTGGGAAGAGGAGGAGGGGTCGGGGTGGTAGGAAAAGTCAAAGCGGTAGTAGCTACAGTTAAGCTCAACCAAGGTTCATTTTCAGTTAAATAAATTCCATAACCAGTATTATTATTAGGTATAGATGTAGGTAGAGGAGAAGCTAATTGCTTCTGATTAGGGCGTACCGAGATAGGTTGAGTAAAATTGGCATCGCCAAAGTTTTTCTCAATTTTTAATACTGAAATAGGGTCATCATTAGTTCCAGGATTGGTAATACTGGTATGAAAAGTCATTTTATTGGCTACCGGTTTCAAGATGACCGAAGCTATCCAAGTAGTAGGCTGTTGATAAGTAGTTGCCGAGTTTGGGGTAGGAGTTGTGATTGACAACGTATTATCTGCGGTAACTCTAACAACAGTTGTAAAGGTTTTCAAACGTGTAATTTCGCAGTCATTTCCAGTGCCAATGAAGGGACCTTGGGCGGCATTTGGGGGATTAGGCAGAGGAATAGCCGCAAAACCTTCAATAGATAATGTATTAACATTATTTGTATTTAGTGCAAGATTATCGTCCGCTGCTCCAACAGTTACTGTTACTTCATATAGTTGTGCAGTTTGCACATCTATGTTCCAATTACGTGATGTGCCACCAGTAGTGCCTGTACGCATAATAATAGCACTGCGTTGGGTATAGTTGAGAGGTCTGTCGGTAGGACAAGTAACTTGAATAATCTGCCCATCGGTGGTAATATTAGTTGGAGTAGAACCAATTGCCCAACCATAATTTAAAGTACCATCTCCTTGAAATTGATAATTTCTAGTGCCTTTTGAATGCCCTGAATCTCGAATCCAGCCATTGGGCGGAGTCAAACCATCACCGGATACGCCTCCGGCACTATTTACATCAGGGTCGGTCAATAATCGCCTCTGAAAATTGACTCTAGCTCCTACATTCAAAATCACAGTCAGGTTTGCACTGGTGTAACCCCCAGCACTCACCGTGAGGGTAGCAGTATAACGTCCGGGGCGCAAGCCGGTCGGATTGAAAGTAAAGTTGAGGTTGCCTAGAGGCACCGGATTGCTCGGTGCGGTCAGCCAAGAAGTACCGCTTGGGGTGTAAGTGGGGACTGACAGATTGATACTTGCCGGTACGGAATTATCGCTCGTGGACAAAGTAACACTCTGCGTAGTAGCAGTTTGGCTTACAAAGTGTTCAAACTCCAGCAGGGTTTGACTGAGTTGTAAGCTTTGGGCAAATCCCGTCATCGGGGTTGCCAACAAAGTAGCTAAGACTACACTATACATCAGCCAAGCGATCCCTGAGAATCGCTTTTTAAAGTGGTGGTAGTTGATTATATACATAATGATTAAGAGTTTACAAATTCTAAACTAAATTGTAAATTGAACGAAAAGAAGTTAGAAATCAGAAGTTTTGAGAATAGTCAAACTCCTGTTTTTGAGAGATTAGAAATGTAAATGGTTGCAATAGAATAGGCTTAGAATTTAATGCTTTCAAGTTAATAGTGTGCAAAGTTAATTTTTTTCTCTTTCTTCTCAACAAAAACTATACATTTTTTATAAAAATAGGAAAAAATCTTACAAGCTATTCGCAAAATGGGAGTAAATATACCTTATTGGATTGTTGATAGTTATTCAAATTTTTTCTGCGTTTTTTTGTGTATAGTAGTCTGTAAATCAGATAGTTATGTGTGTTTTCGAAGTTTTAAACAAAGTTTTTTACAAACTTGGCTTTACAAAACTTGACCAAAATTTAACCGAGTTATTGATAGATTCTTACTTTGTTAGAATTGTAACCGTTAAAATTCAAGGCATTTATCAATAAAAAACAAGGTAGATCGAGTAAGGCTTTGATTATCAATGGCTTAGATGTATATATTTTTGCAATTTACAAACTCAATGCTTACATCATAGTACAAGCAAAACAGGGGATAGGTTGCCTCGAGAAAATATTTTTAAATTAATGTGAATATTTTAGTAACTATTTGATAATGAGCTAATTATGATGCAAAAATGCGCCCTTTTTGACAAATAATCAATTGTTTCAAAAATAAAATTGTATTATTTTATAGACTTTAAGGAAACTATTTACCAGAGAAAATTGTATTTTTCTAAGTAGGGTTAGTTTGGGCTTCCTGAATAGGACAAATCCAAGAAAAAATG
>JALONJ010000203.1 GCA_025455045.1 Microscillaceae bacterium
CCAAAAGTTGCGATAAACCCGCGTTGGAATATAATAATAAGTATAATAGGTCAAAGCCCCCAAAGAGCTAATGCCAAAAAGTGCCAAGACCGGATTGCCATAAATTGCCCCAATGATAAAAATGATGGGTAAAGTAGCATAAATGACATAACTGACTTTTTGGTCGGTATCTTGATAAATTTCTTCTAAGGCTTGCGCTAATTTTTGTTTTTCCATTGCCCAATGCTTCGTGATTAGGAATTATGATTTATAAATTTGCAATTGATTGATTATCAATTGATTATAAAAAAATATTGGCATATTACTTAAACCATTGCGAGATACACAATGTTTGCCAAGATTTATATTTTTAAGTTTTGTCTAAATGCTCAAATTAAATGCCTTTTTATGAATTAATGAAAACTTAATTTAAAAAAATCAAGATTCAGTGCAAAATACAAAATTCAAAATTCCCCTTCGGGGGCTAGGGGGCTAGTGAGCCTTGGCAAGGTACAATTCATAATTTTCTTCATCAAAACAAACGAATGTAACTTCCTCAATATCAGCATTTTCCGCCAAAAAATTTCCCACTTCGCGCCAAGCAATTTCGCAAGCCAAATCTTTGGGAAAGCCATAAATGCCGGTACTGATATTCGGAAACGCCAAAGTTTTGATTTGGTTCTCGACTGCCAATTGCAAACTATGGCGATAAGCATTTGCCAAAAGTTGCGGCTCATCGCTTAGTCCGCCTTGCCATACCGGACCTACGGTATGAATTACGTATTTTGCCGGAAGATTGCCCCCAGTCGTAATGACGGCTTCACCCGTTGGGCAACCGCCTTGTCGGGCGCGAATTTGCCTACATTCTGCCAAAATCGCCGCGCCACCCGCCCGATGAATTGCGCCATCCACGCCACCACCGCCCAAAAGCGAAGTATTGGCAGCATTGACAATCGCATCAACCGCCATTTTGGTAATATCGCCTTGAATTAATTTAATTTTTCCCATTTTTGAATTAATTTGAAATGCTTGGTAATTAAGAATATTTTTGTCAGTAAAATTGAGAAAAATTTAGTGATTTAAAAAATTACCGAGGTATTTCATTCTCAGCATAATCTTTGTAATTTTGTTGTTAAATAAGTGAAATATTGTTAAATAAATGAGTAAATAGAGTAGCGTAATAAGTGTTTGTTTAATTTAATCCTGATTTATAAAAATATCTTTTACCACTAAGGACACTAAGAAAAATACCCATAAAGGTTCACAAAGCAATTCCTTTGTGTTTCTTTGTGAAAAACTTTGTGATTCTTGGTGGTAAAACACGAGGGCGAGCTTGTTAAGCCACAAAAAATTTACTACCTATTAAAATAAATCGATAGTCTAAAGTCTAGTAATTAAACTAAAAATATATGAGCGAATTGGAAGCCGACAATGATGCCCCCTTAGCGTGGGAAGTGAATTCGACAAATCTAAAAATCAATGAAGCTAAAGTAGTGTTGGTGCCGGTCAGCAAACTCAGCCCACACCCCGACAACCGCCCACTAGGGTCGAGCGAGGAAAAAGTGAAGCAATTACGCAATTTTATTAGTGTCGATGGCTTTGATAGTTCGCACCCTTTGGTGGTGCGCCCCTATTTGAACGGCTATCAAATCATTGAAGGCGAGCATCGATTCCGCGCCGCTAAGTCTTTGGGCTATTTGCAGTTGCCTTGTGTAATTCGGGAGCTAAATGATACCGAAGCCCTCATTCAATTGGTATTAGGCAATGTGCAAACTGAATCTAAGCCTCTTGAGATAGGCTTAAACGCCCTCAAAGTAGTGCAAAAAGGCGGACAAAAAAGCTACACCATTACCGACTATGCCAAACGCCTCGGAATGGGCGAAACTACCGTGCGCCGCTATATGAACGCCAGCGAAGTGTATCAATTTGTCAAAAATCAACTGCCCGAAGGGGCAAATATTTTAGATGAAGTCATCAAATTAGAGGAAATTCATCGCTGCCCACAAGCCGATTGGGTGTGGTTACACGATACTACGGTCAAAAATGATTTGTCCAAAACTCAAGTCGTAGAAATATCGCAGGCAATCCGCGAAATCAAGACCGATAATCCGGCAGTATATAGCCTATTTGATTTTATGAAAATTCGTCAAGAAATAGCCGAAGGCATTTTGAAAGGCAATCGAGGCTTAGGCGAAATGTATCAAGACCTTTTACGCACCATCGAATCAAGTTACGACAATTTGGACAATCAAATTGAATTGTACGAGTACAATGTAATGTACGATAGTATTCAAAGCGAAAGCCTCAACCTCAAAGAATGGTTTGTCAATAATCTCAAAGAACTTAAAAACATTGCTAAACAAGCCGTTTTGGAGGCTTACAAAGATGCCTTGCAAATGAAACGAGGCAGTAGCAAAGACGAAGCCGAGCGTACCGCCGCTTATTTTCGAGATAAAAAGAATGCCAAAGAGCGCGAGGAGCAAGAACGCATTGAAAAGCAAATGCGCGAAGTAAAAGCGGGCGACTGGTGGCAATTAGGTAATCATTTTCTGTTTTGTGGAGATGGAGCGAGTCTCGAATTTGCCCAAAAAATTCCTAACAAAGCTACTCTAGCTTATTGCAACCCACCTTATTTGAGCGAAAGTTTGGGAGCAAATAATGAAGTAGGTTGGAGCTTGGATTGGCTTGCTCAAAAAGCTGAAGTAGTAGCTGTAAGCCCTGAAACAGATCAAATTCAACAATTTCTTCGGCTTACACAAATGCCTTATCGCTGGGCAATGTCGGCGCAACTTTCGGTCAAAAAAGGTGAATCGGGTTTAGGCTCTTGGATTTTTACGGCTTTGTTTTCTAATCGTAATCTTGATACTAGAGTCAAAGACACTTGGCGCGTAGATAGCTCGGATTTACAAGGCAATAAAACCCAAGAGTTTTTGCGGTATTTGCTCGAGTCATTTACCCGCGAACACGAAATTATCATTGATACGTATGCCGGATTAGGTACAGCTTTTATTTTAGCCGAAAGTATGCACCGCGTATGCTACGGAGCCGAAGTAAATCCTAGTCTTTGTAAAGAAATCATTGAAAAATGGGAAGAAATGAGCAAATCGGCGGCAAGAAAATTGTAAAATAGGCAAAAAGTGAATAAAATTTTTAAAAAAATAAAAGTAATTTGGCAAAAAACTAAAGTTTTTTCTCGCTGGATAAAAGTTTTTTGTCAAATTTTATTTATTTGAATATCATAAATATTTATTTTTTGTAAAAAAATATTTAAAAAAGGTATTTAATTAAAACAAAAAGAGCAATATATTCAATATATTGCTCTTTTTTTGCTTACAATGTTAGTTTAAAAGATTATTTATTGATTATTTACTTTTTTCATTTGCAAAGATTTGATATAATCTTTTACTTGAATCAAAATAGCAGTTATTTTGTATAAATCATCATCTGAAGCGTTGTAAGCATTACTTACCGCATAATTCATCCCATCAAAAATCATAAAAAACCAATTTTGTTTTACTACATAGCAACCATAAATCGGGTGTTTATTTTGATTCAGATGATAAGCTACCAATAACTCAGCTAATAATTACCCTTTGGGGTCAGCATTTCCTTTGCGCTCTTGTTTATATTCGTGTAAGAAAAAATAAGGCTCAATGGACTTTTGTTTACCAGAAGCTATCATATAATCTACCCAACCACCAATTTTAATATCATTGATGGTAGCAACTATTTTTCATTGTGAAAAAGGTTTAAAATAATCGGTATTGTATTCTACTACCTGCAATAGTGGGGCTATGAATTGCAGCTTTAATTCATCTTCATTCCAATAATCGGCGTTGCGAAGCAAATGGAATTTAAGATTTTCCAAAATTTTTTGTTGTAAAGCATCTGGGACAAATTTGGCTTTGAGCCACTCGTCTAAATCTTGACTGTACTATATTTGCGTAAGCCTAAAGGTTATTTCTAAATCTTGAGTTTCCCAATTTTCAAAGTTTTGCATTTGATTTGCCATCACCAATTTTTATTTACAAACTTAAAAAAAAACTATTCTCTTGAAAGTCGTTATTTGATATTTTGCCAGTCTAATTCATTGGTAAGCAATAAAATATTTTCAGCTTGGCAAGCCTTCGCAAAATCAGTATCATAACTTGCCAATACTTTGATACGTTGTAAAATACAGCTTGCTAAAATAATTGCATCATTGGGTAAAAGATTATGTTTCTTCATCAAATCGATGGATAGGTCAATGGCGGATAGAGGAACGGGCAAAAAATCAAAAGCACTTAAAAATAATTTAGTGTTATGCAAATTCAAAACCTCTTTTATTTTGCCACTTTCACCAATAGACATAGGTGATTTTTTACCTATTATGCCCAATAGCTTGTATAGGTACTCGCTTACAACTATTACATTGATATATAAGTTATGAGAATCCTATTGCAATTTGTCCAATAACGCAGTAAGTGTATTTTTCTCATACTCAATCAAAATACTACTGTCCAAAAATATTTTCATTGTTCGTACCAGTCATTTTTAGTTGGAGTATAAGAATCGGCATACTTTTCTAAGCCACCTTTGAATTTTTGTAAGATTTTAGCCCGTTCTTGTCTTTTTTTTTCAGAAACTACCTCTCGCTGGCTCGCTTCATTGGCAAATTGTACCTGATATTTTGCTAAAAGTTTTTCAAACTCTATCAAAAATTGGGGGTCTTCGATTTCAAATATAAAGCTCATAAAAAATTATTTTTTTATAACTAACTGATTATCAATTAGTTACGAATTTTTGAAATATTTTTACCATACAAATTTACAAATTTTTTGACTTCTATAAAATCCTGCTCGGCGGAGTGTTCTTGATACATGGCTTGTGTTCCCACAAACAATGTATTAAGTGTAAATAATTATTTGATAAATGTATCAATTTTTTGTTTGACAAAACGAAACATCTTGAATATTTGAAACAAATCATCTTCGGTAGCATTCAACGAATTGCTTACAGAATACGCTTTATCTTGCAACGCTACAAAATAATAATACCGTCTCACTACAAAACAACCGTAAAGAGGTATAGATTTTTCGTTTTTGTTTTGTGCCACAATCATTGCCGCTAACAATTGCCCCAGAGGATCATTTTCTTTTTTGCGTTCTTGCTTGTATTCGTGCAAGAAAAAATAAGGTTGTTTGGGGTGTTGCTCACCTTTCGAAACTACTAAATCAAATACGCCATTTAATTCCCAATTATTGATAATTGCCGAAAATTTGCGTTGGGTAAATATTTTATAATACGGGCTGTCAAAATTAACCAATCGCATCAAAGGACTAATAAACATAAACTTTAATTCATCTTCATTCCATACTTGGGTGCATTTCAAATTTACGCGTTTCTTTTGCCTCACCCTTCCCTCTCCGAAGGAGAGGGCTATAGGTGGTAAATTTGAAATGCACCCCCATACTTCCGTATTATACAATAATTTTTCTTGTAGATATTTTAATTCTTTTATTTCGGTTTCATTGATTGATTCAGTACTCATCAACCATTCATCTAATAAAGCAAAATGTTTGAAATGTCGAGTATAACCAAACTCTTCGTTAATTTGACTGTATTCCCAATCCTCAAATCGTTGTTTTTTCATTTTCAATTATATTTTTATAACTAACTGATTATCAATCAGTTACGAATTTTTGAAATATTTTTGCCAAACAAATTTACAAAATTTTTTGCTTTAGAAAAAAACCTTGCCGTTACAATTTTCGCAAATGATTAGTGGTTTTTTGGCAATTTTGCTTATTTTTAGCCGAAAAATTATCTATTTTGAATTTTAAGTTTTATTTAATTGATTATCAGTGCTTTATAACTATTTTTAATATGGAATATATAAACCAAAATTTAAGTGTTCAATATCCTGATTTACCCTCGAATATTGACAATATTATCGAGAATCCATCAATTGTAAATGATGATAATGATCCTTATCAATTGAATATAGATTTTTCAGATAACAATAACTTAGTAGAACAGAAACTATACAAAAAAGAAGAATTAATCAAGCAGAAAGAACCTACCAAACTCAGCTTTATAACTGACGATAATCGCATTATAATAGAACAAGAAGATGTTATTACTTTCTTAAAAAAACAAGCTAGTAATAGCGTTGATTTGATACTAACTGATCCAGCATACTCAGGTATGAATCAAATGCTCAAGCTTGGCAAAGGTAAAATTATTGGAAAATATAGCGATAAAGGTGATGGACAGAAATGGTTTGATGAATTTCACGATACGAAAGAAAATTATGAGGTTTTTTTGAAAGAATGTTACAGAATTTTAAAACCTAATAGACATATTTATTTAATGTTCGATTCTTATTCTTTACTTACCCTTGGTGATATAGTCCGAGAAGTATTTGATGTAAAAAATATTATAGTTTGGGATAAAATTAATATTGGATTGGGGCATTATTTTCGTAGAAGGCACGAGTTCATATTATTTGCCAGCAAAGGTAAAAGATCTTTAAATTCAAAAGATATTCCTGATGTATGGCGAATTAAGCGTATAACCGGCTTCAAATACCCCACCCAAAAACCAACTGAGTTATTTGAATTAATGCTCGCTGGTAGTGCCGAGAAAGATTTTGTAGTCTGCGATCCTTTTCTAGGTAGTGGGTCTTCTGCTATTGCTAGTATAAAAAGAAATTGTAAGTTTATTGGTTGTGATATAGCGGCAACATCAATTCAAATATCTACGGAAAGAGTTACAACATATTTAGCAACCCAAAAAGATATTTTACAAAATAAAAATATGTGTGATAACGAAGAAACAATGAAGAAAATCCTTGATAAAAATGGCTAACTTAACGAATACTAAGACATTATTTGCATTTACATCGCCTAGAACAATTGAAAAGATAATCCCCGAGATTAAACTATTGGTGCAAAACTTCTCTGGTAAGGAATGGGATTCTGAAAATCAAGCAAGTTTTTATGAGGACTTGTATAATTCAGATTTTTTTGATGCAAGTAGTAAAGCTAAAGATTTAGCATTAGCCGCAAGAGATCGAATTACTCGTGCGCCAAAAGCCCTTGGATTTGTAGATTTAAAACCTAAAATCCAATTAACCCAAGCCGGCGAAAAACTTATTTCCGAAAAACGCATATATGAAACAATTACCAAACAGTTATTAAAGTTTCAACTGCCTTCACCTTATCATACTGACAAAACTGGATATTTTTTTGTAAGACCATATTTGGAGTTTTTGAGATTAATTAAAGTTATTGGTGGAATATCTAAGACCGAAACAGCTATATTCTTTACCCAACTAACCCATATCAATAAGTTTGATTCAATCGTAAAAAAGATTCTCGATTTTAGGGATAAAAGAACAAAATGGAAAGGCAATCGAAAAGCATTCATTGAGCAATTTTTTAAAGATGAGATACTACAGATTTATTCTGATGAAATAGAAAGTCAAGATATTGAAACAAGAGAAAGCTCCGATATTTCTTTGAATAAATTTATTGTCACTAAAAAACAAAATATGGTAGATTATGCTGATGCTTTTATCAGATATTTGAGAGCAACTTTATTAGTTACTTTTGAGAGTAGAACTTATCGAATGATAATTTCTCCTTCAAAGATAGATGAAGTCGAGTTTATACTTCAAAACACCAAAAGAGAGCCTGTTTTATTTACTTCAGAAAAAGATTTCAAAGAGTATTTATTTTCTGGATATAACATCTCTTTGTTGAGTGACAATAGAGAATTTTTGATTAAGAAGCTTGATAAATTAAGAGTTAGTTTTAATAAAAAAGAAGCTAAAATAGAAGAACTAAAGGATTTGCTTGAAAATGTTGAGGAAGAAATTAAAAAAGAAAAAATCCAAAAAGTATCTAAAGAATTAAAAAATTATAAAGAATATGATGATATAATTGAAGTTTTTGATAAAATTCAAAATAAGGAAGTTCCTGACGCACCACTTTATTTTGAATGGAATGTTTGGCGAGCAATGACTATGTTAAACTATGCTTTATCGATAAACGGTAATTTTACCATCGATATTGATGGAGTTCCACTAAATACTGCCTCTAGCAATAAACCAGATATAGAAATTGAATATGATACTTTCAAATTAATTGTAGAAGTAACTCTTTCATCGGGCAATAAGCAATATGAAATGGAGGGTGAACCAGTAGCAAGACATTTTGGAATCATACAAAAAGAGTCTACAAAACCTGCATTTTGTCTTTTTATCGCTCCCAAAGTTAGTGAAGCTACTTTAGGGCATTTTTTTATTACTAATCAAAAGAAAGTAAAATTTTATGGTGGTACAACCAAAATTATTCCAATGAATATTAATCACTTTATTCAGTTTATTAAAACAGCTAAAAATAATAGTTTCTCTGATGCTAAAGTTTTAGGTAAATATTTTGATTATATTATTAAACAAGTAACAACAGCTGAAGATGAAGCTTTTTGGTTTAATCAAATTGAGGAAAGTACTAAAAATTGGTTAAAAAAGGATGCTTACTAAAATGTTTTATATTTCTCGACCTAAAAATTCAAACCCGGGCTACACCACATCGCCGTCAAAGCTATCGATAATGATGGGTTGGAAGCTCTGGAAGTTATCAAACTAAAAGTAAACGGTGTAGTGAAGGTGGAATAAAATAAAATTGCTAAACTTTTATTTAATATTTGCTTGTAAACTAAAATATTTTAACAAAAAACATTTGTTCTACGTCAAAAAGCTAAAGTATTTTAACAAAAAATATTTGTTCTACGTCAAAAAGCTAAAGTATTTTAACAAAAAATATTTGTCCTATGCCGAAAAACTAAAGTATTTTGGCAAAAAACATTTGTTTATTGCCAAATTATTCTATTTTTTAATAAAAAACTTTTCAAAAATTTGGATTTTAGCTTTGTTAGTTATAAATTTTCGGTTATTTTATTATTATTAAATTATTAGTATTATGGCTAAAATAACCAAAGGGCGTATCAACATTCCCAAAAATGTGGAAGAACACCTTGCCCTTGCCCAAAAAGTATTTGACAAACATCAACTAGACGGCAAAAACTCGGTTTTAAACACTTTAGTTGATTTGGATTGGAACACCATCGGACCCAAAATTGCGCACTGCCTTACCAAGCACCGCGAAGCCGAAGAATACCGCCGCAAAATGGACGAGGCTTACCGCGAGCGCGACCTTGTATTGCCCGAAATTGAAGAAATCTTACGCGCCAGCAAATCCTTGCTCAAAGCCGTTTATACCAAAAACCCCAAAAAAATGGGTGAATGGGGCTTTTCGGTTGATGATACCCCCAAACTGAAAAAAAATATTCAAAATTCTTAAAAAAAATTGCAAAAATAGTTGGAAATCAAAAGTCTTTTTTGCATCTTTGTACCTCATAGCTGGTTGAAGGATACCGTAGGCTTAACCGACATCCCCGTCGGTGTCTACGGTTTTTTTATGCTTTTATTTTTTACAAGTTATTTAACCAATTCATTATTTTATAATTTATACTTCAATATTTTTTTAAAAAATATTGTCAAAAATATTTGGAAATCAAAAATCTTTCTTGCATCTTTGTATCTCATAGCTGGTTGAAGGATACCGTAGGCTTAACCGACATCCCCGTCGGTGCCTACGGTTTTTTTATGGACTTATATCTTCATTGATTATCGCCCAAAATAATCGTATAAACCATTGATTAGGAACAAGAATAAAATAAAATAAACAATTGAATTTATGAATTAATTGATAATCAATGGATTACATCAGCACATCTTATAATTAACTCATCACTTATCCCTATTTTATATAAAAAAACTTCTTGGCTGATTTCGGAAGTTATAAATTGTATCAAAATTTAAAACCTATTGTGCAGTCAGGCAAGTTGCCTGCATTGCAGAACTCCGAAAATATGCCAAGAAGCAAAAAATATTATCAGTTAGTACCGCCCAATTTAATCCATATCTAACAGCTGCGCCAAATGTTGGACAGCTTCAATCAATCCTCTATCATTGGTTTTGGCTTTTGCCAATTGCCGCAAATCATACGAGAGTTGGTTTCGTTCTTCAAAATCAAGGTTTTGGTCTTGAATTTCGTTCATTATTTCATCGCACAAAGTCCAACGATATTTATCGGCTTGTAAACGTTGAAAAATAGCTTGGGCTTGAATTTTAGTTTGTGTTTGCATAAGGCAGACCAACAAATTAAATGAATAAATTAATTTTAGTGCGTATTGTCGGCAGATTTTAAAATATAACTATTTGATTATCAGATATTTATAAAAAAAACCGGGTTCTTCACCACTTTTCAGGAATGAGAATTTTTTTTCTGAAATTTATCAATTTCAGTGATTCTGAGCATTAATGAACCAAGCGATAGCTTGGTGAAA
>JALONJ010000663.1 GCA_025455045.1 Microscillaceae bacterium
ACAATTTTATTTTTGAAACAATTGATTTTTTGTCAAAAAGAGTGCATTTTTGTATCATAATTAGCTCATTATCAAATAGTTACTAAAATATTCACGTTATTTTAGATATTTTTTGTAAAAGCTGATTATCAGATACTTAGTAAATAACTCGGAAAAGAACCCCCTCCGGGGGCAGGCAGGGCTTAGAAACTAGAAACTTTCCGACCTATTGTTAATGTATTTTAATCGTCAATATCATCGCCAAAGTTAAATATGAATAGCCTCCAAGCGGGCAATTTGTAAGAGTTGAGGACTATTAAAAAAAGCATCAGGGTCAAAGCAATATGTGTGACAGTTTTTAAAATTTAGTTTATTAAAATACATAACTGCTTGATAATCAGCAAGTTACATAATTTAGATTAAAAAACATAACTTATTGATAATCAGCTAGTTAGCGATTTTTAATAATTGAAAAATTAATTTGTTACACATATTATTTCTAAGGATGATTATTGATTTAAGCGAACAAAACTTATCTACTATTCCCGACCACTTATGGCAACAAATAGATTGCCTTGAATTGTATTTGCCCGACAATCAATTGCGCGAAATCCCCGAAAAACTTAACCAGTTGGCAAATCTCAAAATTTTGGATTTGAGCAGTAACTTAATTTTAAATAAATTGCCGGATTCATTACACGGTCTTAAAAATTTGGAATACCTCAATTTGGGACAAACCGACTTTGGTGAGTATCCATCTGGCATTTTTACCTTGCCTAATCTAAAAGAATTGGTGTTTTTGGGCAATCACTTGCCGCATCTACCGCCCGCAATCGGGCATTTGACTCAATTGAAAAAACTGCTTTTGGAAGATGTGCAATTGCAAAGCCTTGCCCCCGCAATTGCGCAATTGACCCAACTGCATACCCTGAGTTTATCTTACAATCCGAAACTGGTAAATGATTGGGCGTGGCTCGAGGCTGTCGGGAGTTTAAAACAATTGAAGTTTTTGTATTTACTTACCTTGTATATCCCAGCCAAAGAATGGAGTTTTTTAAAAAAATCACTGCCTGATACCCAAATTTATGCCTCAGCCATCAATTACTTTGAAGATAAAGACCAAAATAGCTGAACAAACGCCCATTCAATCCACCGCTTGCCCGCCCTACGCACCGCTCGTCTAAAAACAGTTTATCTTTTGGCTGTTGATGCGTAAAATTGCCTATCAATTAAAATCATTTAACAATGAAAAAAATCAGTAAAATCCTTCCCATCATTTGGCTATTTTTGCTAGTTGGATTTCTTTTATTCGGCTTGGTAAAAAAGAGTTCGGCACAAAGCCCCCAAAATATAAAGCTTACCGGCAAATTAGTTGAATGAGATTTGGAGGATTCTTTAACTATTTTCAATAAATTCTAGCTTTATTTTAAGCCTAAACTCATTTGCACGAGCAGGCTAGACAGCCTGCACTACAATTTTTCCTGAAAAGTAGTGAAGATTCGATTTAGATAAACAACCCCCTGATTATCAATGAATTACCTCAAAATCAATCAATACCCGCCCAACCCGTATTATTGGCTTTGCCAAAGTGTAGGGTGGCTGGGTTTTTATAGTATTCAGGTGCTTTTTGTGTTTAGTTTTGCTAAAATCACCTGGAATATTGCCTTATTTTATTTGGCAGTCAGTGGGGTTGGGCTGGCAATTACGCATATTTTTCGGCATTTTTTGATAGTGCAAGGCTGGCTCAAACTCAATATTCCACGCTTGATTATTCGGGTGGTGCCTACGGTCATTATTTTATCGTTTATTTGGTTTGCAATTGATGAGGTATTGAATTATCTGATTTTTCAACTTGAACGCAACGGAGAAGAAAAGAACAAAATTTCGTATTGGGCAATTTTGTTGGCGATTTTGTTCAATACTTCGGTGATTTTGTTGGTTTGGACACTGTTGTATGTTACCCATCATTTTTTTAAAACTTACAAACAAGCCGAAATCGAGAAATGGAAATTGGAAGCAGTCGTCAAAGAAGCCGAATTGCTTGCGCTTAAATCGCAAATCAACCCGCATTTTATTTTCAATAGTCTGAATAATATCCGTAGTTTGGTGCTCGAGGACGCGCATCGCGCCCGCCAAATGATTACCCATTTGTCCGATTTGCTGCGCTATTCCATTCAGTTTGCCAGTCTCGAGAGAGTGAGCCTCGCCCAAGAAATAGAAGTAGTGCAAGATTATTTGCAGCTAGAGTCCATTCAGTTTGAAGAACGATTACGCTATCGGCTCGAGATAGCTCCCGAAGCCCAAGCCGTGTTGATACCCCCAATGGTTATCCAAATTTTGGTCGAAAACGCCATCAAACACGGCATTGCCCACCAACCCCAAGGCGGCGAAATTACAATTAAAGCCCAAGTGATTGATAATCAGCTAGATGTAGAGGTAATCAATACCGGGCAACTCGCCGAAAAAGCCGAGCGCAAAGGCTCAATCGGCTTAAAAAATGCCTCGCAACGCCTCCAACTACTCTCCAACAGTTGGTCTCATATCAAAATCAGCAATCTAGAGACGGGCTTGGTTTCGGCTAGGTTCTCCATTCCGATTTGAAAAAAATAAATCCTTAAATATTTGTTGATAAGTCGATGATTTTTGTAAATTTGAATTAATCTAATTTTTATTGAAAACTCTGTAAAACTTTTTTAATTTACATAAGTAATTGATTATGAGTTATTTACGATACAATTTTCTTACTAAAATGAGCCATTTGCTAT
>JALONJ010000204.1 GCA_025455045.1 Microscillaceae bacterium
GAGGATCTTGAACGCTTGAAAAGAAGTTTGATAATTCCATCACAATATTTTATTTCGCAAAGATATTCCTTTTTTTTAGAAATTAACATTACTGCCTCCCAAGGGGAGAGGGGGAAGGGGGTGAGGTCTAACGGTGAATATAATTTGGCTCAAAAATAGAACCTAACAGCCCTGCTCTTCTTTGGAGAGGGCAGGGTGAGGCAAAAGAAATGCGTAAATTTGAAATGCGCCCATACAGGCTTGAATTTTTGTTTCTTTTGTATCAAGGCAAAAGAAATGGGGGAGTGAGAATTTTTCCATAAACACCTCATTATCAATAGTTTATATATAAGTGTTTTCTAGAAATTCTAAAAAATTAAATATTCGTTCAAAATTTCTACAGTGGGAATTGCTGAAAATGATTCGGTTTAATTCCGCCCCAAGAGCAAGCTAAAATAAAAAGTACTGCCTTCATTTTCTTGGCTCTCGACCCATATTTCACCTCGATTTTTTTGGATAAAATCTTTGCACAACATCAAGCCCAATCCTGTACCTTTTTCTTGAGCCGTACCAATGGTGGTCGAGGCTTGTTCAAACAAAAAAGGCAGTTTATCCGCCGCGATACCCACTCCCGTATCGGCAATGGCAACAATCGCGTAGTTATTTTCTACTTTGACCCCCAAACTAATTTTGTCACCGGCTTGACAAAACTTGATGGCATTGGAGAGTATATTCCTGATTATCAGGCGAATACAATTGGGGTCGGCAAATACTTTCAACTCTGTATCGAGGTCGTGGGTCAATTGAATTTTTTTGTCTTGGGCTTGAAATTTAAACAAATCAAATTGTTCATCAATCAAAGGTTTTAAATCAAAATCTTCCATTTGAATGATGAGTCCGTCCATTTGGCTTTTTGCCCAAAACAACAAATTGTCGAGCAAAATAGCCGTTACATTCACTTTTTCTTCCAGGCTTCCCGCCAAAAATTTTAGTTCGGCTTCGGTCAAATGCCCTTCCTTGAGCAAGCGCAAAACGCCCTTCATTGAATTGAGTGGGCTACGAAAGTCGTGCGAAATGACCGAAAACAGCTTGTCTTTGGTTTGATTGAGCTGACTAAGCGACTCGGATTTTGATGCCAATTCTTGATTTAGGTTTTGTAATTCGGTAGTTCTTTCTTGAATTTTGACTTCCAAAATCTGATTTTGTTCTTGAGTCAAGCGCAAATTTTCGGCTTGTATTTCTTCTTTTTCTTCACGCACCAAATTTATTTGGTCGGTCAAGGCAAAGGCTAAAAAGATGGCTTCGCCCAAGCCACCAATGACTATGCTATTGGACGTAATGAGATTGACGGGCAGCCCACCCAATAAATAAATTGTATGAATAATGATAAAAGTCCACAAAAACAGAATAGCGACCGTAAAAAAATTGGAAACTTTGTGTTTTCTTTTGACTTGCCACAACGTAAAAGTAGAATAAACAATCGCCAAAAAAGTAAAATTATTAATCCAAAGAATACTCTCACCCACATACCCCAACAAACTCGCCACCAAACAGCCCAAAAAAGGCAGCAAAATAAAAAAATAAGAAGCAAAATGTAGCCAAGGCACGCGCCGCGCCGTTTGCAAATAAGTAAAAAGGAAAGCCCAATGCAGGGTATTGGAGATAGCCACCAAAGCCCCTACATACTGATTGACTTGCGGGTAGTTTGCCCATAAAAAGCCCTCAGCATAGCCGGTTTGATTGGTAATCACCAGCGCAAAAGCTATGATGTAAAATATATACCAAAAAAATGCCCTTTCGCGGGTGGATAAAAACAAAAATAAACTGAAAATTAAGATAAATAACAACGCGCCCACATACACCCCTTGAAAAAAGTCGACTTGATGGCGATTTTTCAGTAAACTATCCGCCGACAGCAGGCGCAAAGGCAGGCGCAACGACCGCCGACTATCCAAGCGAAAATAGTAGGTGCGAACTTGATTTTTAGGAATTTTTAATTCAAAAATGAATCCATTGGTTTGAATCGCGCGACTTGTAAACGGATAAACCGAGCCGGTATGAACGACCGAATACTCACCCGAGGGCAAAACTTCATAAAAACTTACTTTGTCAATCGTTTTTAAATCCAATACCATAAAAAAACGCTCGTCAGTTTGGTTTTGGACGGCTATTTTAAGCCAAATAACCGGTGCATTAAAGCCAAAATTATCTCGTTTATTGGTACGAAAACGACTGGCAAATTGTGGGTTGCGAATTTGGTCAAAGCTAAATCTACCCCCAGTATCCAACAAAATTTTGGTTTTTGTATGAATGGCAGTATCTAGTTGGGGCGTATGTATCACAAACAAATCGTTGGGAACTTGAGCGACTAGCTCCAGTTGCCAAAAAATCAGGACTAATAAAAGTTTTGTAAACTTATGAACTAAAAACTGTTTAAAATAGCGATTTATCACTGATTTAGTTTGATTTCTCAAATATAGGGTTAATGTCAGCAAATGCGATATACCAATTCGTATTTTGCTAAATCTTTGATAATGAGTTAATTAGCAAAGAGAGCAATTTTATACAAATGCGTTCAAATAAAATTAAATGATTGGGTAATTAGAATGATATAGAATAACAAAAGCACCCGATGTTTTGAATAATATCTTTCTATTACCCAACAAAGGCAAATTAATTCAATTAGTATATAAAATCAAGTAAACCATTGACAATAAGTAACTTACAAATATACCAACTAAGGTCATCAACTCGGTAAATTACAAATATTGATGGCGAAATTACTAAGATTATTTGAATTATAGCAAAAGAATATTCATAGCCTCATATTAAGTTTCTTAATAGCTTGATTATCAGGTTTTTATCTGCATTGCAAGAACTGCCTTTGATAGTTTTTAGTTCAATGTCGAGCATAGCGCAGAATGACAAAAAAGACTTTTCTACAAAAACGCAAAGAATCAATGGTTTAATTAAAGTCTTGATTTACAGATACTTATCCTCAATTAAAAACTCCACGAACTATTTATAATTTATACTCAAAAAACTCACTGCCGTCGACAATTGCCGTTTGCGGAGCGAGCAATTTGGGGAGTTTTTGTACTTCGCTACGGGGCATATTTTGAATGTCTAAGCCCAACAAACGCAGGTTTTTGAGCTGGGCAAATCCCACAAAGGCTTGCCTAAATCCGCAGCCGGAGAGATTAACCGCCTCTAAATCAGCGAGTTTGGTGATTTTGTTTAGCTCGACTTCGGCATTGCCAAAACGATTTCCCTTCAAATCAAGTTTGCGCAAGTATCGAAGATTGGCAATTTCTTTGGGCAAACTCAACTCCACTTGTTTGCCGCGAACATTGACCAAACTCAAAGCCTTCAGCTTGGGCAAGTTGCTCAGTATTTGGAGGGTTTCGCTCATTTTCAAATTAGGATTATAGCTCAAATATACATCTTGCAAGCGTGTACACTCGCCCAAGCCTGTCGGAAGCTCTCGAATTTTGGTGCCACTCAAGCCTAGCCATACCAAGCCCTTGAGTTGATTCATTTGACTCGAGACCTCCTCCAGAGCCGTAAAACTTAAGTTGATGGCTTTCAATTGGGGCATATTGGTCCACCAATCATCGGCAATACTCGATATGGGATTATAGCTCAAATCCAAGTTGAGCAGTCTTTTGAGCTTAGTCAAAGAGTTTAAATCATTTTTCAAGCGATTATGCGCCAAGTTTAGATAAACAAGTTTGGGCAAGCGGTCTATTTCTGCCGGAATTTTATCCAATTGATTGTGAGCCAAACTCAATCGTTCCAAATGCTGAAATTGCCAAATTTCTGCCGGAAACGCACTGATTCCACAATCTTCAAGGCTTAGTTGCTGCAGGTTTTTGAGAGTCAAAAATTGACTAAAATCTTTGATTTTGAGGTGTCTAATCAACAAATGTTTCAAGTTGCTGAGGCTAAATATCTCAATTGGTAAATTCCTAAAGGTATTGTTTTCCAAATTGAGTACTTGGAGTTTTTGCAATTTGGCAAAGTCGGTCGGTAAAGCCGTAATTTGATTAAAAGAAATATTCAAATATTCCAAATCATTCAATTGATTCAAGGCGGAGGGCAGTCTCTTCAAATGATTGTTACTTACATCTAAAATGCGTAATCTGGGTAGTTTTTGGGCTAAATCATCGGGCAAATTGGTCAAATAATTATCACTGACATACAACTCCTCAAGTTGTTTGAATTGCCAAACTTCGGCGGGTAGTTGATGCAAACGCAAGGAATTAAGTTGCAAACGAAATACCTGTGCCGGATTTTGTTGAGCCTCAATCAAAGAAGTAAAAATCTTTTTCTCCCCACTATAAGGCGAAAGCTCCTCCACCCGATGCAAGCCCGGAATATCATTTACCTCATTTTCGGGTGAGGCAGTGGGGTTTGGCTTGACTGAGGCAAGGACAGTGTTTTTTTGCTCTTTGGGGGCTTGGCAGGCAACTGCGCTACTCAATAACCAGCCAATCAAAAACCTAGTAAATGTTTGCATAGCAAATAAAGTCATTTGAACTTCAAAAATACTTTTTTTTGGTTGATTATCAAGCAATTAGCTTTTTTTTAAATAATTTTCCTCTGTGGTTGGGGTGTAGATTAACGCTGACACATTTAAGAAAACCGCTATACTTAAAGATTCAGCGATTTTCGAGACCAATAACTTTATTACAAATTTCTACAATTTAGCACAAACTCGCAAGTATTTTATAACTTAATGATTATCAATTACTTATGTGTAAACAAGGTTGCTTGTACGCACGCTAGGCGCGTTTGGAAATGTGCATTAGGCTGGAAACTTAGCAAAGTGAGTAACCTACACTCTCATCTCTCGAACAGCTTTGCTTGGCGTACCATAGCACATTAGGGTACGCGAGTAGAGTAGTTGGCTAGGCTTAGCAAATTTGGAAGCCTAGCCAAGTGAACTCTTATCTTGATAGCTGATCAAAGTCTATAGTCCAGCCAAAATTGAAAAAAGTGGCAGTAGTGCAACCCGGCTTTATTTGGAAGGTAAGGTTTTTGAGGGCTTTTTCCAAATTATTCAGTTCGATAGGGGTTATTTTGCAAGGTGTAGGTAAATCAAAAACCACTTCCAAAACTTTGCCTTGAGGGCTGATATAGTAAAACCCCGTAATATAATTATGGTTTGCGTTGCTACTAAGCAGTTGTTGCGCCCGAGTAGGCGAAAATACCTGTTTGAAAACCCCTCTCAGCATCACAAGCCAATTATCGTCAACTGGCAAAACCCCCAAACAACTGTTTCCTCGCATATCCTCGGGTTTCAAAACATTTTTAGTGTTTTTTACTAATGTAGGCGAATAGCCATCGTAGTAACATTTATAAGTATCGGTACCCACCGTAACGGTAGGGGTATTGAAGTATTCTTGAGCAAAGGCTTGGTTGGTAAGCAATAAAACTAATAAAATCAGTATATTTTTCATTTGTCAATATTTTTAATTTTTACAACCAGTATTTTAGTAATCAAATTAAACAAAGCATTGGGCTTGTAAGTAGTACTCAGGGGGTATTTGCCATAGTTGCTATCGGTATTTTTGGAGATTTCGTAAAAGGCTTTGAGAAAAATGTTATATCGCTGTTCAATCTGGGCAAAAGAACTAGGGAATTTGGTGCCCTTAGCTGTCATTTCGGTTAGCCAAATCTGATATTCGTTACTATCATACGTCCACAAAGCAAGGTTTGGCCATTTGAAGGTTGGTTTGATACCCGGAGTCATTCGCTCAATCAAATCGTGCATAAACTTGGCTTCAAATTCTTTATTGGCTAATCCAGTGTTGTCTGCTGGTCCTTCATAACCCTCCTTGTCATATAGGTGTTGGTAGGCGTGAAAAAGCTCTTCAAATAAGATATCTTTGATAACCCCGCTATTTTTGAAGTCTTCCTCACTAAACCCCTCGATTTTAAAATAAGTAAAATCAATATCAATTGTAAGTGACTCGGCGGTATATGATCCTCCTATATACGAACTCTTTAAAGTTGCATAATTCCAGCCCAGTTGGCGGTTGGCATCTGTAAATGCTTTTACCATAGCCCTAAAAATACAACTTTCTTTGTATAATTCGCTGAAATGTTTATCCAAATATTCCAATCTATAGGGGTATTCATCCAAGTTACTCTTATTCTTATTAAATATAGAGGCGAACTCTGATGAGGGTTCATAAGTAGGCGTAACTCCATTTCCCCCCTCATTTCCTCCTCCACCACACTCAATGCAATAAGGGTCAAAACCCCCACTTCCGGCACTACCTCCGCTACTCCCACCCGAACCACTACTGCCACTAGAACCACCCCCACCACCATCACCATAAGTAAACCAACATTGGGTTTCAAGCCTCACCACCCAACGCCCAGTAATCTCGCTATTCACACTGCTCAGTTCGTTGGTTTGCCAATAAACAATTTCCACCTCAATACAATAAATCTGATTTTTATTCGTATTGACTTGGCTATAATGGGTAATTTGCCCATTTTGATAGCGATTTGCCCCCAAATAATTCTCCTCCCAATCATAAAAAAGTATCTCGCCGGTAAAGTCACTTTCTTGGTTTTTGAAAGTATTGTAGTCAAACTGATTAGCGTTTTTGCTGAGGTAGGTACTGTCAGCAAATATACGCATAATGATGGGTTTAAATGTGCCATCTTCGTTGCGGCGCAGGAGCAAGCGCGTAACCCCTAATCGGCTACCCCATTCGCTTTGGCTCTTGCCAAGCAAATGTTTACCATCATACTCCAGAGGCATCTCGAGCAAAGGGGCATCGCGGTGGTTTGCTTGCCAAATTTTTTGCCAATCGGGTTCACGTCGCGCTTGGGGTAGCGGGTTATTGCTTTTGGTCTGATTCAAAGCGCGTTTTTTCAAGTTGCGCTCAAACCAATTCTTGGCTTGTAGCAGGACAACTTCATCACTCAGAGGCTTGAGTTCTTCGGCTCGCTCACAACTCTGAAAAACCAAGCTAAAACTTAGGCAAACTAAAAATAAATGCCTAAAGAAATTTGGAAATTTGGAAATTTGGAAATTTGGAAATTTGGAAATTTGGAAATTTGGAAATTTGGAAATTTTCAACATAAAAGAAGGTTTAAGTAATTGAAATTGAATACGTTAGGAGATTAAAAAAACAATGGATAAGGTTATGATTGAGAATGTTTATTTTTTGTTTTTTTATAAAAAAAATCGCAAAATTAAGGCATTATTTTGTTAAAAGCAATAAAATACTTGCTTTTTTGTTAAAAAGATAATAAATTATTGATTATCAAATACTTATTGGTGAACAAAATTACTTATACTCACGCTAGGCGCGTTTGGAAATGCGCAAGTAAAAAGTGCTAGGCTGGAAACCTAGCACATTGAGGGAGTTCAACAGATTAAAAAAGCAGGCTTCAGTTTTGAAACCTGCTTTCATAGTTTACTCTTTCAAATCATACTTTGACCAGTCAATTGGCGAACTTACATTCCAAATAACGAAACTGTACCTAAAACCAAATAACTGAAAAGGATCTTTCTTCAACTTCTTTTTATTATCAAAAATGAATTTGCGAAGCAAACTGACTACTTCCTGCGTATCATTCTCCCATTTTACTTCTTTATTGTTCACTTTATCATAAAAGCCATACAAACAAGCAATTTTATTTTCTAGTAAAAATACTATGATTGTTAAAAAAGCCTCCGCTACTTGGTCAAATTGAAATGTGAGCTTCCGATTTTCAATAGTAATCCAGAGAAAGGTTAATGTATCCTCTCCTCCTTCATACATAGTTATTTCTTCTAAAAATAATATTACATCCTTATTAGTAAACGGACTCATCAGGGATAAAATTTAAGTTTGATGCTAGAACCCTTAAGACGAATATTCTCATACTCAGCCATTTGAATCTCTATCGTTACTTCTCCTTGATTAGTAGTAGAGCCTCGTCTAAACGAAATAGATTGTCTTTTGTTATTAGAATTTATCCAAAGTAAATTTTGTACTTTATAACCATTTGGTGATACTGCGTTCTTAATTATTCTACCTGTCGTTAGCTCATTGAAGATAGCTTGTGCTTCATTGGCAGAAACTCCGTTATAGACAAAGACACTTTTTGAATCGGCAACGCCCGTAATATTACGCCCGTTCAACACCAAGTTTAGAGATTTGTTATCTGCTGAGAATCGGAGGGCATTTTGCACTCGACTCGTAATAGTGCTAATAGAAGCCGTATTGATGCCAATTTTGGTCAGGTCTATGCTCCATTTTACACTCAGCAGGCTTTTGACCGACTGAAAAAGCACCCCACTTCCGGTTTCTATCAGTCCCAACTCAATAAATGGCTGAGCTGCCTCGGCAACTGGTAGATACACAGCCATCATATATAGCCCTTTGAGTTCGAGGTAGTAGTTATTTACGATTTCATTGATATCTTGCACCTCACCCACCGTAATCTCAGGATTGGCAATCAGGCTCTCAATATACGTTTTAAAATCTCGCCCCTCTTGCCCATTGTGTGTAGCGATGTAAGCAAGCTGTTCTTTTCTTAACGTATCAGGGTCGGTTAGATTTACTCCAGTATCATCTGACGATCCCTGCCCTCCTAAGCCGGTAATGGCATAAACCGGTACGGCTTGGTCAGGATTGTCATATTCAGCTCCGCCGCCCGTACCCCCAAAAGTTCCTTGAATGGTAGGGCTGGGTATATAAGTAATCGTTCTTGAAGGTCCATTGTCTTTCTGAGAGTCGGACTTTTCAGACTCAACTATATGTGGTATCAAAGCCAAAGGCGATTGCCAAACTCCGGCTTGGTAATAGCTACCGCTTAGATAATTGTAAGCCAAGTCATACTCAATATAACCGCCACTAAAATTTTGGAAATTCTTTTGAAATAAGGCTTCGGCTTGGTCTCTGATAAATGCGGGTTTACCCAATAGTTCGACAATATGTCCGTCAATGATTTGTTTTTGAGCGTTCAGTGTAATGCTTAAACGCCTTAAAAAGCCATATTGAAAATACCTTACCTCGATCTTGCGAGTGATAGGAACTACGATGAGCAATTTTCCGGCTTCAAGGTTAGAAATTTTGGCTTGCTTCCAATCAGATATAAAATCGGCGAAGTTGGGGGGCAGAGACAAGTAACTGTTTTTCTCTGCTTGCGCTAAGGTAGGTTTGGTTTGCTTAAACCATTGTTTGGCATTTTCTAAAATAATCGCTTCATTGATTTCAGGCTTGAGTTCTTCCGATCGCTCACAACTCTGAAAAAACAGCCCTAAGCTTAGGCAAATTAAAAATAAATGCCTAAAGAAATTTGGAAATTTGGAAATTTGGAAATTTGGAAATTTTTAACACAAAAAAATGGTCTAAGTGTTTGAAAATGAATAAGTTAGAGGACTAAAAATCAATGGATAATGATAAGTTTGAAAAATGTTGATTGACTAAGTTTTTATAAAAACTGGGGCAAAATTAAGGCATCAGCTTGTTAAAAGCAATAAAATACTTGCTTTTTTGTTAAAAAGATAATAAATTATTGATTATCAAATACTTATTAGTGAACGAAATTACTTATACGCACGCAAGGCGCGTTTGGAAACGCACAAGTAAAAAGTGCTAGGTTTCCAAACCTAGCACAAGGAGATTATTTACAAAAATGTAATGCCTTGATTATAAGCTATTTATGAATTATTTTGAGTGATTTACTATAAAACTAAAAAACCAAATTTTGAACCCTCTAGAGCTTGAATTTACAAAAACTATTCGGCAAATACCCTTTTATTCGGGGCGATTGTGTAGTTTTGCGAGCAATTTTTTGAATCTTGACATTCATTCGATTGTGTATTGTTCATTTCAAAACCAGATTAGGTGAGAAGATAGAAAATTGTGTCGCCATGCAAGCATAACAAAATGGGTTAGATCATCTCTTCATGGGAAATGGGTGTTGATCTGACATCATGTTGTTGGCATTTCTTGAAGAGGCAGGATTCAATGTTTACGAGTTATCTAGCCCTGCCTAGTTATCCTCAAGAACTTGACCATCAACCACTTCACAATATATCCACAATTCATGAAAACAGAACTCATCATCGCCTTTTATTCACGAAAGAGATGTGGTGCACAACATTGGTCTGTAGTCCCAAGTGCGTTCAAAAAGCAAAATCCTGTTTCTGCCCATCACAGAAAATCCCACGCAGTCATGGCTCCATTTCACAATACAATGGTGGCTTGTGCTTCTTATTATTGTCACTTCACAAATTCACACAGATTTGTCATCACAGAATGAAATTCAACTGAGGATGACAATCCATCCATTCAAAGGTTGTTGTACAAAATGACAACACGGCAACACAAGCCAAAGGACAGGCTTCAAGTCCAAGTAATAT
>JALONJ010000664.1 GCA_025455045.1 Microscillaceae bacterium
ACAAAGTATTGATAATCAGCTAGTTACAAAAAAATCGGATTCAAACTCTAATTTAAATAAAGATTCACAAAGTATTGATAATCAGCTAGTTACAAAAAAATCGGATTCAAACTCTAATTTAAATAAAGATTCACAAAGTATTGATAATCAAGTAGTTATAGAAAATAGACAATCCATAGCCATCAACCTTTTGTTTAGCAAAACCATTAGAGTGGATAATCCACTGGCTAAAAGAGATTTGCTTGACCGGCACTTTATACACCAAACACTTGCTCAGAAACCAATTCGTCAGCGTTTTACTATCTTGGTAGGTTTGATGCCCAATGCTTTTCAGCCTCGAGTTGCCGCAAATTATAACGAGTATCTCAATAAATATCTACAAACTCATCAACAAAATAATGTTGATGCTACTAACTTTTTTCGCGGCTTACGAGAGCAAAATCAAGGAGAAATGTCTTACAGCCTCAATCTGTATGTAAGTTATGCCCTCAGCCCGCAATGGCAGTTACGAACCGGGTTGCAATATTTGTATGACCGTAATCGCCTGATTACCAATGCTTTCTTTGTCAATCAAGGCAATGGCGAAACTACATCTTTTTTACAAAATATGGTTTCGGGCAATTTGAGCAACCCCAATTTTGTGCAAGCCATTCACAATCATCCGGCTTACAAACCCAATGAAATCAATACCCTCGATTTGGCAAATTTTAATGATGCCCAAACGACCCAAATCAAAAACACATTCCATTATTTGAGTATTCCGATGCAAATTGGCTATAATTTCCAAAACACTCGCCGTTTCCATTTTACGGCTTGGGCAGGGCTGGGAATGGATGTTTTTTTAAAAAATACGGTGGAAAGCCAAACCCTGACCAGCCAATCGCAACGCTTTACGAGTCAAAATTCGGGCTACCGACAGGTCAGTTGGAGTGGATTGCTCAACCTATCCGCCCAATATCGCCACAATAGCCATTGGTCTTGGGTAGTCGAACCCAGCTATCGCTTTGCTTTACAATCTTACAGCCAAACCAATACAATGCTTCAGTTCCGCCCACGCAACTGGGGCGTGCAATTGGGCGTACAATACCATTTTTAACTCATTCGTTTTGCTACTTATTGATTATCAGGTATTCATCATATTGTAACACAGCCTTCAGGCTGTGCCTCCTACCAGCTATTCTGAAAGGCTTTTGCCTTTATTTCAATTTATTTGAAAAAATAATCAATTGATTATCAACAAGTTATAAATTATTTACTAATTTTTTAAAATCCTTTCCAACCAATCCGAAACTTGGCGGGTATTGCTTATAGAATCAGAAAATTATTTTTTTTTTTAACCAAAATTTTATTTCAAATATGAAACGTTCTAATTTTTCTAATCTATTGTTTGTATGTTTATTATTTTTATCTATAACATTTATAAGCAGTTGCAAAAATGATGATGATGAACCGGTACGCAACTCTATTGTCGATGTAGCCCGCGCAAACCCCAATTTTTCGTTATTGGTAACTGCCATCACCAATGTAAGCACCAACACCTCTACCAATGTTGCTAGTTTATTATCTGGTCCGGTAGGCACTAAGTTCACGGTTTTTGCGCCTACCAATGCAGCTTTTGAAGCGGCAAGTTTCAACCAAGCCTTTTTGAGCAATCCGGCAAATGCCAACGCCATTTTGCGGATTTTGCAATACCATGTACTCAATGGCGAAACTAGGGCCGCAGATGTGCCTACTACCCGCACGGGAGTAAATACTTTATTGCCCAATAATCAACTGTTTGTAGTGCGTAATGGGAGCAATGTATTGGCAAATACGGTTCAAGTAGCTACGGCTGATGTACCGGCTGATAATGGGGTAATTCACGGCATAGGCACAGTATTATTACCTGCCACCGGCAACATTGTAGCCACTGCTCAAGCTACGCCGGCTTTGTCGCGCTTATTGGCAGTGATTCAATATGTAGATGCCAACACTAGCCCAAGTGCCAATTTAGCCACCACTTTATCGGGCACCGGACCTTTCACGGTATTTGCCCCTAGCAACGATGCTTTCAATTTTGTAGATGCCAATAGCAATGGTACAATTGAGGCTTCGGAATTGCAGGCGGTAGGGGCAACTGCCTTGCTTGGCATCTTGCAAAGACACGTAGTAGCCAGTGCGCGATTTGCCAGCGATTTGGGAACTACTCAAGCCAGTTTGAATGGCAATATTACGATTGGTACAAGTGGAGCTAATGTAACCGTAACCAACGGAACGACTGCCACCGTAACCAGTGCCAATGTATTGTGTAGCAATGGGGTAGTTCACGTAATCAATACTGTATTGCGCGCAAATTAGGTTTTATAGATTGGTATCAAATATCCATTCGTCAAAAAAAGCCGATTATTTTAATCGGCTTTTTTTATTAAGTACAAGGGGGTATTTCTACTTTGGCACTTTAATTTTTTGAACGACATAGGCACCTAGAAAACATAGAAAAGTACCATCAATAGTTCGGACAGTTTCTAGTTTCTAGTTCCGGATTTTTTGTTAAGTGCTTGATAATCAGTTGGTTATAAAAAAATATCTGAAATGACCAGCAATTCCCACTGTAAAATAATTAAATAAATGTTAAAATTTTAATTTAATATGCTAAAAAAGGTACTAATTTATAAATCATTGATAATCAATACATTAACTGTATTTTCATTAAATTGCCCTTAGCGAAATACCTAGAATTTTGCCCGCCAGACCGTAAAAATT
>JALONJ010000008.1:0-36168 GCA_025455045.1 Microscillaceae bacterium
TATCAAGAGTTTCAGATTCTTCGCTTCGCTCAGAATCACTGAAATTGATAAATTTCAGAAAAAAAATTCTCATTCCTGAAAAGTGGTGAAGAACCAACTATCCGACTTAGATTCCAAACCTTGCATTTCGTTTTGGAATTCAAGATTTATAAATTTACTTATACAAAATCGGCAAAGCAATATGCGCCTGAAAACCTTTACCCAAATGGAGTTTGCCAAAATTAAAACTGGCTTGGGCGCGGTGCGATTTATTCAACAAAAATATTCTATCCTTGATAATTTCGGTCGCCCGCGAAGGGTAAATTTTGACCGGCTGACTGCTTATCGGCTCCGAACCGTTATCTATCACCTTGATTATCAATTGATTAGCTTCTAAATGGAAATTAATCTGAATATGCCCTATATAATTGATATTTTTGAAACCGTGTTCAATTGAGTTCTCCACAAAAGGCTGAATAATCATTGAAGGGATTTGCAAATCCTCAATTTCTAGGGATTTATCCATTTGAAATTCAAAGGTAAATTTGTGGGGAAAACGCAAAGATTGCAATTCTAGGTAATTTTGTAAAAAATCGATTTCTTCGGCTAGACTTACTAAATCTTGGTACGAACTTTCCAAAATTTGGCGCATCAGTTTGGCATATTTTGCCAAATAAATCGGCACTTTTTCGGCGTTTTCGGGCTGTAAAGCAAAGGATTGTAAGGAACTCAAAATATTAAAAAAGAAATGCGGGTTGATGCGCGCTCTTTGCAATCTTTGTTCGGTTTCGAGGATAATTTGCCGATTTTTTAAATTGTTTTGTCGATACAAAAAAACCAATAACAAAACCACCAACACACTCAAAGCAATGCCCCCAATCAGCAAACGAATCCTTAAATGACTGATTTCTTGCTCCTGTCCCAGCTCTCGAATGGTTTTTTCGTTTTGGGCTTTGTTGTATTTTTGTTCCAAATCATTCACAATTTCGGTTTGTTCGGCTTTGAAAATACTATCTTTCAGCACCGTCGATTTTTTGAAGGCTTGCAAGGCTTTTGGGTGATTGCCCAAGGCTTCTTCACAATCCGAAATTTGTTCCCAAACTGCCGAAACCGTAACAATATCGCCGACTTTTTGGGCGTATTTCATTGCCGAGTCCGCGATTTGGCGGGCTTTGGGGAAGTCTTTGAGCATCAAGTAGTTATCGCATTTTTTGTAATAAGTGGAGAATAATTGATGAGTATTTTTTTGGGGATTGGCAATGGCCAGAGCCGAATCACAATAGACGAGGCTTTTTGGATAATTTTTGCGGATATAATGCACGCCCGCCAAGGCACTATAAGCCGAAATCAAGAAATTGGTATTTTTGACGGCTTTTAACAAAGGTAGATTTTGATTGCTCAGGTTTTCGGTAGTATCGAGATATTTCAGGTTTTTGGTTTTGTCATAAATTTGCCCGTATTGTCCGGCTAAATTGGCGATGGCTTTGGCGAGGGCGTTTTTATCTTCATTTTTTTGAGCAAGTTGTACGATTTTTTGGTTGTAATGAATGGCTTTTTCGGTTTGTCCCATTCGGCTAAAAACCAAAGAAATACCACTCAAAGCCGGAATTTGGCGTTTTTCGTCTTTAAGTTCCTCGGCGAGCGTTTGGGCTTGGAGATAATAATGCGAAGCACTGTCGTACTGGTTTTTGACAAAGTAAACGCGACCTCGCAAAAATGCTTGGTCAAAATCAAAATCTTTACATTTCAATTTTTTGAGTATAAGTGTTTGATTATCAAGGCTTTGCCTTGCCTTCTGCCAATTTTTTTCAATCAAAAAATGCCAAGTTTGCCATTTTAGAAAATAAGCTTGACAAATGGCTTCTTTTTGATTGATTTTTTGGGCAAGTTTTAAGACATCTGAAGCATTATTTTCAGCTACGGCTTTTTCTAAATCCTTGACAATCAAGCTCTCTGAGGGGCATTGACAAGCCGCTTGCGCCCAAGTTTTGCTGGCTAAAAAATTTAAAAATAAGACAATTAGTACAATTTTTTTCATTGGTTTATTTTGCATTGCGTGATTGTTAAATAAAATCTTTCAAACCTTCCCAGACAATACTCTATATTTTACCTTTCTGTTACAGTTGTTGGTGCATAAAATACGGCTATTGGCTACAACCCTTCACTTATTAAGTTAGCAATCTTTGCTTATTCTATCCTCGTATTTTTGATTATAAATAATTTTTCAAAATGCTGAGATTTGATTATTTCAAAATTATTTTCCTCTTAAATAATTGATTATCAGGCATTTACAAAAATAATAAATTTAAACCCAATTAATTAAAAATATGAAAAAAAGCCTAAAAATCGTAATTCTTGGTTGTTTAATCGGCTTTTCTATGAATCAAGTTTTTGCCCAAATTGATTTGAAAAAAGCCCGTGACCAAGTGAAAAAACAAGTTCCAACTAACCAGACTAAGAAAGAAACCCCCAATTTACCCAAAAAAAATACGGAAATGAATAAAAACTCAACATCAAACAATAATTCTCAAAATCCGGCAGATACCACCAGCCCCGCCAAAGGTTTTATCAAGCAATTTTGGGCAAATATTGAGAAAATGGAAAATATGCCCGAAGAAAAACGCAATGTGGTCAGCATTGGCAACTACTCTCGCGCGGCGCAAACGGCTATCAACAATATCAAGATGAAGGATAAGAGTTATAATACTGCGCCTTTGGAGTCGGAACTTCAAAAATGGAAAGACAAATACGAGGAAGCCAATGCCGCTAGAGGTAAAACCCGCGAAACGCGCACTGATGCTGTAAAGATTTACTCAAAACTTTTTGATTCTTCCGAACCTATCCCTTATTATGGACATAAGCCGGAGCAAATAGCCCAATGTAACCAAAAAATTGAGGAATACAATGCCGAATTAGCCAAATACCTTGCCGGTGATAAAGACCAAGCCACGATAGATGGTTTTATAGAACGAGTTGAAACTCGTTTTTTTAAAAGTTTGGATAAATTTATTGCCGAATATGAAGATTGTTTGAAAAACGGTAGCGAATTGCGACCGATGCTGGGTTGTTTGCAAGAACTCCGCATCCGCGAAGCCATCACCAATGCGGCAAAGCAAGTATATCCCCAAAACTCGGCTTTTGCCGAAGGGCATCAAAAAGTACAAGCCGCTATCAATCGCGCCGAAAATTTAGATTTAGAAGCGATTGCCAAAGCCAATGCCGAAAAACAGTTGCGCGAAGCTCGCGTACCCGCCGCCGTTACGAGTAATCCGGCCATTGAACAAGAATTTAGAAATGCCTTTGCCAAAACCGGCTGGGGCGAGACTATCCTCAAAATCAATTTATTGAGCCACGATTGGAATATCAATCGCAATGAACTGACGAGTGTAATCGAGAATCGGACTCAAACCGCCGCCATTGTTACCAAAAATGCGAATGGCAAATGTATCGTCTATGGATTTACCATTGCCCAAGATTATATGGGTGGCGGAACTTATGGCGGCTCTTACCGATTTAGGCACAATGGCTACGAAGTACTTTGCGAAAATGTGAAGTAGAATAAGAGGAGTGAGGAGTGAGAGTTAATACATTGACAATCAACACTTTACAAAATCTATGTGTTTCTATGTGCCTATGTGGTGGAAAAATTGAAAAATATAAACAAAATAATTTATGAATATCGAGGACTTGAATTTAGAAGGTAAAAATGTCCATATTGAAGAAGACAATGACAGCATTACGGTCAGTGTTTTTGTTAAAGGGAATAATTCCCCCACCATCAAGGGTGAATCTTTGAGCAAAGAAGAAATAAAAGCCCTGCGAAATAAGTTTTTGGCGGAGTTTGAAGGTAATATGAAAGACGAAGACCAAGCCATCAATTTTGCCGTCCGCTTGATGGACAGTGAGCAATACAATCAGGCTATTGCGTATTATTCGGCAATTGCCATTCAATATCCGCACGAGCAAGGTTTATGTGAATGTCAAATTGGGGCAGCATATTACTTCTTGGGCGATTATGAGCAAGCCATTGAATACTATTTGGCGGCGCGCGAACACGGAATGAACGAGGATATGATGGACGATAATATATGGGAAGCCTGCGAAACTATTTTCCAAAAAACCAATGATTTAGCCGCAATTGAGCAATACCTCAAGCTTTGCCCCGCCGGAAAATATATAGAAGATGCTAAAATTTTATTGGGGTAATCAATAGGGGATTAGGAATCAGATAAATATTTGATAATCAAATACTTACAGAAGCAATTTAATCACCTTTATTTTTAATAAAATATTAAAAATTGATAATCAGGTAATTAAAAAAAGAATTGATATTTTCGATAAATTATGGCAAATCGTGTTTATTTATACGCTACCAATGAAGAGCGAACTAAAATCAACAGCCTTTCGGAGTGGCGGTCAGAAATACCCTTGACCTACAAAATATTGCTTTCGGGCAATCCCATTTTACAGCAATCAATCATTTGGAATGGTGAGGATTTGATTGCCTTGCGGGGCGATTTTGCGGAAGGCTATCATCGCTTGAAACAATTTTTGATTTTGTTATATGACCAACCCGATATGGTAAAATTTGGTAAATACGGCACGAGCCTAGAAGCTGAAATCTCCCAAACCATTCTATTTTTGGAAGATGCCGAACAAAACTTACCCTATTTTTGGCTTGAGCCCAGTGAAGCGTTTTTGTTGTATGCTTCTGAAAATGAACTGGAAGTTTTGACCAAATCGCTTTGGCGCGAGTGTATTCATACCGGACAATTGATAGACAAGTTGTTAGAAGCAAAGTCTAACAATCTATTTGCCCAAGACTTACCTGATTATATTTTGAATTTAAAAGATAATTGGGAAAACTCATTAGGCTTGTATTGGTCAAAGGTTTTGTTTTTTCAGTTTAAATAAAGCCCCCTAGAAGCCCCCTAGCCCCCGGAGGGGGAATTTTGCCTTTGTCATTCTGAGCGAAGTGAGGAATCTTAGCCATTCTCTACTCAAAATTGAGATTCCTCAGAGCTTCGCTCGGTATCTTCGCAAAATATTCATTTTGCTTGATAATGGTTGGAATGACAAATTAAAACCTACCAAAGGTAATTCCTGAAAAATAGCGAAGAACCAAAAATATTGTTTACACGATTTTGGACTTGTTACTTAGCTGAAATTTATAATCGTACAATTTAATTCATTCATAAAAAAATAACCAAATAACATCAAAAAAACATAAACAAAAGGCGTAGATAATTAAAAACCCGAATTTTATAAATGCGGATAGTAGAAAAATCAGATTTCTACGAAGGGGAATTATTTTGCCTAAAAAATTATAAATATTTGATAATCAATTATTTATAAAAAAATATTTATCAAAATCAATCATTTTAAATTCAATTAAATTAAATAAAACCAATTTGTATGAAAATTAGACTTAAATCTTATGGAAGATTGAGCCAAACTTTAGGCTTTTTCTTATTATTAAATATTGCTTTTACCGCTTGTAAAAATGACAAAGACGAACCTGCGCCCCTGCCTACCGCCAAAGTATATATTGCCGGAGCTTCCCAAAATACCACTACGGAGTGGTTCACTACCTACTCTTGGGTAGATAGTACCCCTACCCAACTTGGAACTACGGGTGGTTTTAGTCAGGCTACCGACAATTTTGTGGTCGGTAATGATGTGTATGTTTGCGGCTCAGTTTATGATGCCGAAACCGAAAAATTCAAAGCGGTTTATTGGAAAAACGGAGTGATAACCGAACTCACTAATGGAATCAATATGGCTTTTGCCAATGCCATTTATGTATCGGGCAATGATGTGTATGTAGCCGGAAATGAAAGAAGTGGCTTTGTCAGAATTGCCAAATACTGGAAAAACGGCGTTGCTGTGGCACTATCTGATGAAAACTCTGATGCTTTAGGCATTTTCGTAGTGGGCAATGATGTGTATGTCAGCGGTTACAATGTTGCCAATTCTACTGTCACGGTTACTGCCCGATATTGGAAAAACGGCCAGCCTATCACCTTGGGTTCGAGTGAAAATTGCTACGCTACTTCTATTGTAGTCGTGGGCAATGATGTCTATACCGCTGGATACATTGGCACCAATGCCCAGCCAAGAGCCTATTATTGGAAAAATACCACGCGGTTTTCGCTGGGTACCGGCAACACCGCGGCGGTAGCTAATGCCATTTTTGTCGAAAATAATGATGTATATGTAGCCGGATATGAGCAGGCAAATGACAGCAATGGCTATCAAGTAGCTAAGTATTGGAAAAACGGCTCGGCAGTAAATCTTAGTAGCAACGGGCAAAGAGATGCCGAAGCCAAAGATATTGTGGTTTCGCTAGGCGAAGTTTTCGCGGTGGGCTATGTGGATAATAACCAAAACCAACCCATCATTACCCTTTGGAAAAATGGCGTTTCGGGCAATCTGGTAACCAATCTCGCCAGTAGCTTTAACCAAACGAATGGAGAAGCCACCAGTATTGTTGTGGTGCGCGAGCCGTAACTCAATTTTTAAAATATTAAATCCATTTCAATAAAGGAATAATTTTTAACTCATTGATAATCAATAAGTTATTTAATTCCAAAGTCTCAATTCTTAAAATAAAATTTAACAATGAAATCATTTAAAAGTATCTTAAAAAACCTCGCCTGCTTGGGCTTGATGGTATTATTTTTCACGGCTTGTAAAAGCAATGATGATGAACCTTTGCCCGACCCGATAGTGTATGTATCCGGTTCAACTTATAGCAACAGTAGCGAGATAGAAAGTGCCATTTATTGGAAAGATACGGTTGCTACCAACCTTGATGCCAATAAAATCGGGGCTGGATTTAGCACCTTTGTCGTAGGCAATGATGTGTATGTGGCTGGTTATGAGTATGTTAACAGCACTGGCGGCACTATTGCCAAATATTGGAAAAATGGCGTAGCGACCAACCTCACCGATGGCAATTTTCGGGCTTATGCCAATGGCATTTTTGTAGTGGGCAATGATGTATATGTTGCCGGTACTGAGATGGATTCCAACGGTGATCGAGTAGCCAAATACTGGAAAAACGGCACAGCCGTTAATTTAAGCTCAGTCAATGGTTTGGCAGAAGCCAACGCTATTTTTGTATCGGGCAATGATGTCTATGTGGTAGGGGCGGTTTTCAACAACGGTGTTTCAACGGCATTGTATTGGAAAAACGGCACAACGGTCAATTTGGGTTCTAAAATAGAGTTAAGATCGATTTTCGTGTCAGGCAACGATGTCTATGTAGCCGGAAGTGATTATAATAATAATAACAACTACGATGCTGCCGCTTATTGGAAAAATGGCAATAAAACGGCAGTAAGTACCCCTAATGAATCTGCCGAAGTTTCTTCAATTTTTGTGGTGGGCAATGATGTATATGTAGCCGGATCTGACTACACGAATGATGATAGTATTGCCAAATATTGGAAAAATGGTACTGCCGTTTCTTTAACTAACGGAACGCTTGACGCAGAGGCAAAAAGTATTTTCGTATTTGAAAATGATGTATATGTAGCTGGTTATGAGGAAAATGCCCAAGGTGCGCGCCAAGTCAAATATTGGAAAAACGGCGTGGCTAAATCTCTCAAAAACGGAGCTAATCAAAGCTCTGGGCAAGCCTATAGTATTTTTGTAAGTCGGTAATTTTTAGAAGTTTTTATCAGCAAAATCCTTTGAGTTGCCAAATTCTCAAAGGATTTATAACCGAATTAACTCATTGATAATCAACTGTTTATAGTTTATGATTTAAAAAATGTTATACTACGTATGGTGGAATAATAGTTATTGGGTCATTGGACAATACATCAAAAAGCTAAATTGCAAGTAAAAAAAATGATACCGTCTGACTATACATTCACTTACCAAGACTTTTCCTGTGAGGTAGCACTATTGGAAGGGGCAGAAATGACAGAATTCGAGGAGAATAGCGACTATACTCTCTGTTACGTTCGCAAAGAGAAATTGTTTATGGCAAGATTTTATGCACGCAATCGAGAGCATAAGGCTGAGAAAATCGCTGATTATGTATCGGTAAGCCCCAGCTATGGATACCTAAGCGCGAAAATTAAAACCGTAGAAACTGCTAACTATACCAATGAAGGTGTATTGGAAAAGGAATACCAGCAAGGAGGCGGTTTAGTCAGTGGATTTTTGGACGAGCGCGTATTCACAAGTAAGGAAATGGTGAGCGCGGCTGTAAATTTTGTGATGGACATTGTGGGAGATAGCGGCTACTACTACAACATTTCTTTAGTAAAAGCCACCGATTTTGTAGAACATAATGGAGAATAAATAAAATTTAATTAATTAGATGTGCTAAATGCCGACCCTTACAGGGCAAGTTTATTAAAATGCTAATGTGCTAATTATCAATGAATTACAAAGAAAATAATATAAACTAATTTTTTGGGGATTGAGTCCAAACCCTAAGGGTTTTTAAAACCCTTAGGGTTTAAATAATCTTGAAAAATTACTATGAATTAACCAAATTAACGATAGAGCCGAAAATAATATAAACTAATTTTGAACAAGTACTTATGAATTTAGAAGACTTAAAAATAGACCTGAGCACTTTTCGCACGCCGATTGTAGTGGAGGAAGAAGGTATGTTTGTAACCGATGATGCTATTTATACCAATAATGTAGGCTACTTACAAACCGAAGAAGGTGTTTTTTTCACCGGCACGGTTTTTAATCCTTGGGGTTTTTGGCTAAAAGAATACCAAGACGGCTTAGAACACGGGAGGAGCGTGTTTTTTTTTGAGAAAGATAGAACTGTCTTTTATGAAAAAATTTACATAGAAGCCAGATTTATCGCGGGGATTGATGCTGAAGGTAAACTCATCAAACACTTTATTTTTGAACGAGATTTGTTCCTAGCTTGGCTGGATGCAGATGGTTATATGCTCAAAGAAAGGTGCTATCAAGCCAATAATTTTTAGAAACCTGTCAGGTTTTATAAACCTGACGGGTTTGAAAATAGAAACCTGTCAGGTTTTATAAACCTGACAGGTTTGAAAATAAAGAAACCTGATAGGTTTGAAAATTCCTAATTGATAAACAATGAATAGTTCCTCTGAAGATTTTTATCACACTCAAGAGGCGGTTCACGCATTTTGCAAAATCGATAACCTTGGTTCTTCAGAAATCGAAGCGCAAGAAATAGCCTTGCGCGAATTACTTGCCAGTGATTGCTTGGAAAAGGCTCATCAGCTAAGATTTGGACAAATGCTTAATTTACACCTCGATAGACTGCGAAAAGGACAAACTTTTGCCGAATTTCAAAATCAAATCCTGCCCGCGCCCCAAGTGCGAATGGGCTTGTTGATTTATACTTTGCAAGTGCCTGATTATGAGTTTATTAGGCTGATTGCCGAAGCCAACCAAATCTCAGTCCAAGCCTGTACCGATTTAATATTTGGCAATGAATATACGGAACATTGCACCGAAGACGGCTATATCGCCGAAATGTGGATTAGCTTTAAAGAATTGCAAGCCCCCGAAAATTTGTTTAGCCATTTTAATTTACAAAAACTTAATCTCCTCTGTATCAGTCAGTTCCCGCAAGCAAGGCTGGATTTGAGTGGTTTAAAAAGGCAATTTTTAAAAGAATTGGTAATCCAAGGCTCTGATTTTATTCAGGAACTAAAGCTCGCCGGTTCTCCGCAAAAATTAGCAGTTCATTTCTTAAAAAATCTCCAAAAAATTGATTTTAGGGCGATGGATGTCAGTGATTTAGCGGAGGTTTCAGTGCGTTGGTGTAGCCAAGATTTGAGCTTGACAATGAGCGAGGTGCAACAACAGTACTCCGCCGACTTGCGTAAAATCAAAGGCAAAAAAGCGATTTTACCCACTACTACTCTGGAATTAGATTTTTATGCCAAGCAATATGACTGGGATGGGGGCTTTAAATTCTTGCTTTGGTTGGTCAAACACCCGCTTTGCGATTGGGGGACGGCTTTGTGGGCTTATTGGTACGCCAATCCCGAGTTTTTTGCGGAGTTTAGCCACCAAGAAAATTTGGCTTCCAGCCAGTCGGAAGTGTATCAACTCATCAAGACAATTGAAAAAAAATTTGCCAAAAACTTTTATCAAACTGCACAAATTGCGTTTGACCCTGCCTATTATTATCAAAAACCTCATTTCAAAATGCCCGAGAAAGTGCTGAGTCCGATTCCGGCAAGGATGTACGAAAAGGTGGAAGGAGTTTCTTAAAGAGTTTTTAATTAAACATAAAATTTTGATAATCAATTATTTATAATATTGCATTTCGTTTTGGAATTTAAGCGTGAATATTTTGATAACTAATTGATAATCAGTTAGTTGTATTTTAAAAATGGAGTATTTTGACAAATAAGTGTTTTTTATTAAAAATAAAATTGTATAATTTTTATATTTTTAGAAAATATATAATTGTCAGACCTGCGGTACAAACAATTATTTATTTTCTAGAAATGATTTTAACTAATTGATAATAAACATTTTATAAAAATTAAATAACTTTTATTTCTAAAATAAATTTTTTAGATTTATGAATAAAATTTGTATTTTTTTAATAATATTTCAAAATATTCACGTTAAATTAATAGTTCGGACAGTTTCTAAGCCCCGGCCCTCGGAGGGGGTAGTTCCCAATTGTTTGCTAAGTGTCTGATAATCAGCTAGTTATATAAAATACTTAATATAGTGTAACTTGTTGATTATCAATTACTTACAAAAAACTGTCCGAAGTATTGTAATAAGGGTAGAAATCATTTATCAATTCAAATTTATTGTATCAAAATGCTCATTTATGGTGCCGGAGGACACGCCAAAGTTGTTTTGGATTATTTACAAACCTTGAAGATAGACTTAGCCGGGGTTTTTGACGATGATTTATCCAAACATTTTTTTTATCAATATGCGATTCGGGCTTATGATGCGGATTTTTTGCCCGAAGTCCCCCTGCTGATAACGGTGGGCGATAATTTTTTGCGCCGACAAATAAGCCAAAAAATCAAACACTCATTGGGCAAACTGATACACCCTTCGGCGATTGTTTCGCCCCAAAGCCGGCTTGCAGTTGGTACGGTAGTATTTGCCGGAGTTATAGTGCAATCCGAAGCCCAAATCGGTAAAAACGTGATTCTTAATACTACCGCCCTAGTCGAACACGACTGCCAAGTGGCTGATTATGTGCATATTGCTCCGCGTGCGACCCTTTGTGGGGCGGCGCAAGTCGGCGAAGGCACTTTGATAGGGGCAGGGGCAGTGGTTTTGCCCCAAGTAAAAGTAGGAAAGTGGAGCAAAATTGGGGCAGGGGCAATCGTTAACCAAGATATTCCTGACTACGCTATCGCCGTGGGTAATCCGGCAAAAATCATTCAAATTCAAAATTTCTAAAAACCGGCGAAATATCCTATTTTTGCCCAAAAAATCAGTGATTTTTAAATTATAATAGTCCCTAGAGTTTCTTTTCGGCGTTGAAGGCTAAGTAATTGATAATCAACTAATTTAGCATTTCAATTGCAAGGAATAAATAAAAAATAGGATTAAAACAATGATTTTTAATTGTTTTTTTTAATATTATTTGTATTAGGTTAGCATAAAAATAAATTGGGTTTTGGTATGGAAAAAGTGCAAGAAAATGGGGCAGCTACTCATCTTACAATTGAAAACGGGGCTATTGTAACAAAAAAAGTTCGCGCCAAAAAAAGTCTGCCCCTTGAAAAAGCTACAGCTACCGAAGCAATAAGCAATATAAGCCCAGAGCCATCGCTCACTCCGGCTTTGGCGGCTAATACCGTAATTTTTTTCGAGTTTTTCAACTTAGAATATGCCCAAAGCCTTGCCAAAAATGTATTGACTCCGATTGAAAAATACTATTTTCGAGCAGAGTTTGTCGGTTTTACCGGCGAGGAGTTTCCCCAACGCAACGACCCCAAACGCCCTCTGATATTTGCCAGCAATCATTCAGGAATGGCTTTTCCTTGGGATGCTGTCATATTTGCGGCGGGTTTGTTGCGCCGCAATCAATTTGATATGAGCCGAGCGGTGCGGGCTTTGGCTTCGCCCTTGCTTTCGCGCTCGACTTTGATGAATCCTTTTTTAATCAAAAATTTTTGGAAACGTGCCGGAGGCATCGATGCCACTACACTCAATTTTGAGACAATGATGCACTTTTCGGAGGCAAATATTTTGATTTATCCCGAAGGAATTGAAGGCATCGGCAAAGGGTTTGATAAAAAATATCAGATTCAACGCCTCTCTACTTCGGCTCTGCGAATGAGCCTCAAGTACCGCACCGATATTATTCCTTTTGCTACCGTCAATGCCGAATATGTCAATCCGTTTAGCTATAGCATTGATTGGCTCAATGATGTGGTGCGCCAAGTCGGGATTCCATTTTTGCCCATTGGCATTACTACACTGTTGATTTTGGCGCAACCGTGGATGTTTTATTTCGGTTTTCCGGCGAAATTGGTTTTTGTGCGGGGACGGCGCATCAAACCTTATGAGATGCTCAACAAACCTTTTGAAGAAATCACCCGCGAAGATTTGTATTATTTGCGCGATAGGATTCATTGGATGATGCAAACCGAACTCGACCAAGCTGTCAAAGAATATGGACAACAACCTTATGATTGGACTAATTTTTTGAATACTCTTCGGCAAAATTGGCGCAAAGCCATTTATTTTTCGCCTTTAGCTTGGCCCTTTCTATTTGTTGAACACGAGCGACGTTGGCAATCCATTCAAAAACAATTGGCGCAATATGCCAGTCCTAATCCCGAAAACGAGCAAAAACGCCAAGAAATTTCAAAAAGCATTGACTTTGAGCAAGATGAAGAAGATGAAACCATTTTTTCATTGGTACAAACCGCCTACGATATGGTAAGCCACAATCTAAAAGTGCTTACAATGTATATTCCGATTGCCGGTTGGATTCCCACGCTTTTGAATGGGTATAGCAAAGATTAAGGAATTAGGAATTATATAATTGCCTGACTATCAATTGATTATGTATTTGCAAATTTATATCTTATTTTATAATTGTTCCTAAAATCAATACTTCGGACAGTTTTTATAAATAATTGATTATCAGCTACAATATGTGTGACAAAATTATTTTTTCAATTATCAAAAACAGCTAACTGTCTAATTATCAATGGTTTATGTTTTTTAATCAAAATCTCATAACTATCTGATTATCAATAGGTTATGAATTTTGACAAACTGATTTTTAAAAACTGTCACACATATTGCAGCTAGTTATGTTATTTTAAATATTTGGTTCTATTGTGAAATTGGGGAAAACCTTGTATTTTTCAAGTTTATTTAAACCCTAAGGGTTTTGAAAACCCTTAGGGTTTGGATTCGATTACCAAATTAACGATAGAACCAAATATCTCTTGTAACTGACTGATTATCAAGAATTTAACAAAAAAATCGGAACTAGAAACCAGAAACTGTCCGAACTATTGTAAGATATATCGCTCATCTGCAAAATTTGAACCGAAAAACCTCAGGCTTATAATCCATAACCGAGGGTGCATTTCAAATTTATTCCTTCAATTCCTTCTATCAGAGGAGAGGGCAGGGGTGAGGTCTTAAAGCGTAAATTTGAAATGCACCCATAGCCAATAGGCTTGATGATTTTCCAATCCCCAAAGCGATTGCCTTGCCAACTCAGAAAAATAATTGTGGAAGTAGAATTTAAAAAATACTATTTCATAACTTTGCAACCTGATTTTTTTAAAAAAAATTATAAAATCAAACTATCATAGACATCTGCGTAAATAATCAATTGACTGTCAAGGAATTGTGGTTTGATTTTTTCAAAATTATGGCTATTTACACCCCTAAATTATTATGTTGGTTGAGGTTTTAAAATCCAAAATTCATCGTGTGCGCGTTACCCAAGCCGAGTTGCACTATGTAGGCAGTATCACCATTGACGAAGATCTGTTAGACGCTTCGGGAATGTTTGAAGGTTTAAAAGTCCAAATTGTCAATATCAACAATGGCGAGCGTTTTGAAACATATATCATCAAAGGAGCGCGAGGGAGCGGGCAAATTTGCCTCAATGGACCGGCGGCGCGCAAAGTACAACTAGGCGACATTATCATCATTATTGCTTATACTTTTTTGGCAGAAAGCGAAGCCCGCCAATTTGTTCCCAAAATTATTTTTCCTGATGCCGACAATCGCTTGGTGTAAGACAAAACAAGGCAAATAACGTCTGCCACCTACCTCTCAAATCACCATAAATTAACCCATCTAAATTGAGATTAAATTTATATAACTAATTGATTATCAATTAGTTATAATTTTAATCTTCATCACAAAAAATCCAAATTAATGCGTTTTTTTGCCCAATTGCTCAAATATTTATTGCCACTTATCTTATCGATAGGCTTACTGGGGTATGCTTTTCAAAAAATATCATTTCAGGCAGTTGTCGAGCCTTTTATGCGTGCCAATTATTTTTGGATAGGTATTTCGGGTATCTTGGCAATAATCAGCCATTTGGCGCGGGCGGCGCGTTGGCAATTGGCAATCGCGCCTTTGGGCTACTCTATGCGCTTGTTTCCGGCATTTATTGCCGTAATGGTCGGTTATTTTATGAATTTTGTAATCCCTCGTGCGGGCGAGTTTGCGCGTTGTGCGATGATTCAAAGGCTGGAGAAAGTACCCGCCGACAAAGCCTTTGGTACAGTAGTCATCGAGCGCATCATTGATGTATTGATGTTGGGGGTACTGTGTCTAGTACTTTTATTGGTTGAATTTAGTCGTTTGAGCAAGTTTTTTCTTGATTTTTTTGAAACCAAAATCGGTTCTTTGCTGGGTTTGTGGTATTTGGGTTTGTTGGCGGTAATTTTGGCTGGGTTGTTGGCGGTACTTGCTGTTGTGTATTGGCAAAACATCAAAAAATGGCGTTTTTTTCCTTTTTTTCAAAAACTTTTCTTGAATATTTGGCAAGGAATGGTCAGTATTCGCCGAGTAAAAAATCCGCTTCTGTTTATTGCCTACACCCTATTGATATGGCTGATGTACTATTTGATGGCTTATGTATTGTTTTTTTGCTTTCCCGAAACCTCAAATTTGGATATGTGGTTTGCTTACCTCATCTTGATTATGGGAACTATCGGAATGGCAACACCCGTACAAGGCGGTTTTGGGGCTTACCACCTACTCGTGGGTAGTGTATTTGCCCTGCGCGGCTTGAGTGCCGAACAAGGAGTGGTTTTGGCAACTTTTATGCACACTGTCCAAACAGTTTTTATTTTGATCATTGGAGGACTGTGTTTTGGCGCAAGCTGGTTTTGGCAAACCAAAAAGAGCTAAATTTTCCGATTTTTACATCGTCATATCAAAAATTGTAACGCAGGCTGTCTAGCCTGTCTGCGTAAATGCGTTCGGGCTCAAAAGAAAGCTAGAACTTCCTCAAACTAAGCAAATAATCTTTCAAAAGAATCTTCGGCATTTTTCAGGAAAAATTGTAACGCAGGCTTCCAGCCTATGTGCATAAGTGGCTTTAGGCAATTTCTAAACTAAACAATTTCTAAAAAGTACTGAAGAACCTTTCAAAAATTTTAAATATTTGATAATCAATTAGTTACGAATAAAATGACTGATGAACTCAAAGCAAAAACGCTGAATTTTCTCGAAAAATGGGAGAAATTTCAGGACAAAACCCTTGAAATAAAATCAGCTTTGTCGAGTAATCCATTAAATTTTGACCGCACCTTCCCCAAAGTCGATTGAAAAGTTATTTTTCAAAATTTTATAACTTTAAAAGCAGGTTTATTTAATAAATCAATTATTTTTATTAAAATAATTTTTATAATAACATTTTATTTCTTTTTTTACCTTGTATTTTCTTAATCACTGAAATGCTAAATTATTGATTACCAGCACTTTGCGATTTAGCGTCTGTATGCGAAAATGTAATTGTATAGTGGTATTTAAAATAACACTCCTAAGCGAGTTACATAGCTTGGCAAGTGGCGGAGTAGGAGGGGAGAGGGCAATAAAAAAGGGAGCTTATGAGTTCCCTTTTTTGTAATAATCTGATTATCAATAAGTTATGAGTTTAATTCAATACAAAACCTGCAATTTCTTCGCCAGCCAATGCTTTTTTGGTCAATTGCTCAATTGCCCACTCGCGGTCAAGTTTGGTACCGGTTTGCGCCAACTCCAGCAAAGTCGATAACTCAACATTCAAGGTTTGTTCAATTCTTTCCTTGACATTTTCTTTGGCTTTGCGGCTTCGATTTTTCATTCTAAGTATCTCTTTATCAAAGCGTTGCACAAAAGGTTTTTTTACTTTGTGTTTGGCAATTTCTTCCGAGACAAATTGTTGGACAAATTTATCGGCGTGTTCGGACAAAAACTCCAAAATTTGTTCGTTGTCGGGGAAGTTTTCTTTGCGAAGGGCGGCATATTCCAAGCCAAAATCACGGACAGTGCGGTTGGGGCTGTCGCACATTGCCAAAACCGCCTCTAGCTCTCGGTTTGATTTGGCAGGCAAAGCATTGAAATAATGTTTGGCTTCGGCAACGGCATCGGGCAAATCGGATTCAAACAATTGCAAACCAAAAGGCAGGCTGATACCTGTACTACGGGCAAAGTTTAATCCCCAATGCCGCAATTTGGGCAATTTATGAATACAAACTTTGAATAATTCTCCCGAACCCATAGCAAAATATTGCGGATTTGCTTCCAACCAACTCAATAAGAAATCTTCAAATTCGGGCTGGCTAATATCCAAAATACTCAAATCTTTTTGTTGTTGAAATAAAGCAAAAAACTTGGCATCTTGAATCAAACGCGCCCCCAATTGACTATCGGGCGAATTGATAACTAATTCCAAAATACTTTTCCAAAAACCGATTTCATTAGATTTTGCCAACAATTGTTCATAGACCACTTCGCTTACCATTGCCCAGTTTTCGTCAGATACTGAGCCGGTCATCTCGAGCAGACTGTCTAATGATTGATTGCGAATGGCTTGCAAAATCATCGTTTTGGGGAATTTAGCCGCAAATTCTTTGACCAAGCTATAGTTATTGGCTAGGGCTTGCACAAAAGGTTCTTGGCGTTTTTCGCTTAGTTGGGCGAGCCATTGCATTACCTTATCGCCCATGGTGCCGCCTACGTAGCGCAAGGCGGTATTTAAAATATTGCTTGCTGAATTGACATCTATTCGGCAAGCTCCCATTATTTTCAAAATAGCTGAGGCAATCCATTCATCGGTGTTGGCGTTTCGAAAAGCATTTTCAACGTACCAGCTATAATCAAAAACCACTCTATTTTGAATGTTCGGGAGTGCTTCTTCGAGTATTTGGTTTTTGATTTCTAGCGAAAATTTGGAGATTTTGGACAAGTTATAAATTGGCTGACTAGATAAATTAGAAACAAACTGCCTTATCACAAAGTTTTTGACTCGTTCCAAAGCATTATCCATCAAAAATCCCAAAGCAGCATCGGAATAATAATTCAAATAATATTGATTTTTTTGATAATACCGAATAAACGCATCAGCCCCCGCCATAGAAGTAATGGCATTTAAAAACGGTTTTTCAAATTTGCGGCGATATTCGTAACGACTCAGTTTGTTCCACAAATAATACAATTGATACTCGTATTGCACTTTGGCACTCAACCGCCAGCCAAAATCGCATACTGCCATTGCTTGATGAAATACATAAGGCTCAATTTCATCTCGTTGCATATTGCCTTTAAACTTAGGAAATAAAATGCTTGCCAAGCGGTCATACATCGGCATTTTTAAAGCCACTTTGCCATTGTCCAACGCAACCAGCCATTGCATAGCTTGGTCTTTGGTAGCTTTTTCAGCCCCCAAAAATGCCAATTCCTGCAAAGATTTGTAAGGCGAATGAAACAAAGCCTCTGCCATCGGCAATAAATTATCGGTGGGAATGGCTTTGCCAAAATTGGTTTGCAAATATTCTACACTTTTCAAAATCCGTTTGGAGCTATTGCCGGCGGTCAGTTCTTTAAAGGTGAGTTTTGCCAGATTTTCGGCAAATTCATCTTGCCAAACTTTGGCAGGTTTGGGGCGTTTGCTCTCAATTTCTTGAATTTTTTGGCGCAAACCGGCAGAGGCATATAGCCACATTCCGGCATACAAACCGGCTTTGGGGTTTTGGTAAGTAAATTTTTGATAGACACTGGTTACGGCCACACTTCTCAAAACGGTGGAAGTAGAATTGAAAAATTTTTGCAATACTTCTTCGCTTACTTCTGGTAGCGGTAAGTTGTTGCGTTTCAAGACCTTGACCGCAAACTCGTGAATTTGCCAAGGCATATCTTTGATCAAAATATCTTGCAAAAACTTGCTTTGCTCGTCCCAAACTGCCGGAAAGCGTTCTTCTTGGTGATGGTTTTGCAGTTTGGATTTGTCTAAAACATAAGCTCCGTGACCGTGACTTTTTTGATAAAATCTTCGAGAGTTACCATAAATAATATCAAGGCTAACCCATTGATTATCAAGGTCTAAACTCTGAGCGTTTTCATTAGCAACAATAGTTTTGCTTGCTAATTTGAAATACACTTCGGGGCTAATGTCGCCCAATTTGCGCAACAAGCGGCGGGCGCGGCGTTTCATATAGCGCAAAGTGGCGTGGGTAGGATATTCGCTGGTGATTTCCTGAATTTTGACTTGGTCAAGTCTATAGATTAAATTGCCCAACAAATTGATTAAAACATCATTCAATTCGGGATATTCGGCTTGCATCAAGGCTACTTCACTTCGTTTGTAAAGTGATTTAAAAACCTTCCAATAATCTTTGGCAAACGGCGATTTTTTGACAAATTGCAGGGTGTCAAACAAATCTTTATCGTTGCGAGGCGGAAATTTATCAAGCAATTCTAAGCTCATTTTAATTTGTTGATTTTTTGATTTGGAGATTTTTTGAGTTGCTAATATTTCAATATGCCAATGTGCTGTTTTTCAAATACATAGCAAATTAAAATAATTGCAACTCTCAACCATTTCACATTTAACCATTCAAAAAAATTTAATTACTTCTAACCGATACTAAGGGGCATCACTGTAGGCGTAGCGGTTGCACCAGGTACATATCTGGATAACTACCAAGTTGAGCTTGCTCATTCAGCGACTTTTGTTGTCCAGATATGTACCTGGTGCAACAAGCACGCTGAATGATATGCGCCTTTAGTGAAGTATGGGGAGCTTAAAAACGACTTTGGCGAAACACCAAAAAGATGCTAATTAAATTTTTATTCTACTGCTACAACTATTTGATTATCAATAAATTATAATAACAAATCTGAATCTGAATTTTGAATCTTCTAATCACTTCTTGCCAATAACAATGGCAATCACTGTAGGCGTAGCGGGTTAAGGTAGGTAGATACCTTAATTTTTAAAAGAGGCTTGCCCATTCAGCTTTTAGGAATAAAGGTATCTACCTACCTTAACCTTAGCACGCTGAATGACATTGACATTTGTTGAAGTATGATAGACTTGACAACAACTCCGGCGAAACACCGGAAAAATGCTAATTAGAAATTTTTGTTCGTTTAGATTCAAAATTCAGCTTCAAAATACAAATCTAATCTTTGCGGATTGGAGTTTCAAAATATTTTTACTACTTCTTACCGATAACAATGGCAATCACTGTAGGCGTAGCGGGGCGCAGTACTGTCGCTACCTTTATTCAATAAACGGAGCGAGCTAATTCAGCCTTTTTGAGTAAAGGTAGCGACAGTACTGCGCCTTAGCACGCTGAATGACATTGACATTTGTTGGGGTATGGCGGGCTTGACAACAACTCCGGCGAAGCACCGGAAAAATGCTAGTAAAAAATTTTGATTGAAAAAACGAAATGTAATGCTTTTTGTAAATAATTGATTATCAGTCGTTTACCGATAATTTGTTTTTTTAATACTCGAAATCCACTACTTCTTGCTGAAATCAACGCTAATCACTGTAGGCGTAGCGGGGGTACTACTGCTCCCCCAAAATTTTAGAAAGGGAGCTTGCTCATTCAGCCATTTTAAAACTTTGGGGGAGCAGTAGTACCCCTAAGCACGCTGAATGATATTGGCGTTTGATGAGGTGTGGGCGGCTTGAATACAACTTCGGCGAATCACCGAAAAAATGCTAGTAAAATTTCTTAATACAAAGATAAAAATATTTGCAAAAAAAGTCAAGAATTTTATCAAAAATATTTTAAAATTAACTGGCGGTGATAGGTAATGATGTTTCGGGTTTTGGTTATTAGGTCATTGGCTTTGTCGATTATTTCCGTTTGGCTTTTACTTGCTCAATAGGGCATTTGTCAAGGGCTTTATCTACTTTTTCAAATAGTTTTTCGTTGAGGACTATATCTTTCGTAGATTCCAAACCTTACATTTCGCTTTGAAATCTACGAAGCTATAAATTTGTAATTGACTGATTATCAAATATTTACCCCAATTTCTCCCAAACCTTCCGCAAACTCACGGCTTCGCCAATGATTTTCGGTAAATCTGAAATCAAAACTCTTTCTTGCTCAGTAGTATCGCGGTAGCGAATCGTAACGGTCTGGTCTTCAAGCGTTTGGTGGTCAACTGTGATGCAAAAAGGCGTACCAATCATATCCATTCGGGTATAATTTTTACCGATTGCGCCCCGTTCTTCATACATAGCATCAAAATCATAACGCAACATTTCAAAAACTTCGCGGGCTTTTTCCGGTAAACCACTATTACGTACCAAAGGAAAAACCGCGACTTTGATAGGCGCAATGGCGGGGTGGAGTTTTAAGAAAATCCGCGTTTTGGTTTCGCCTTTGGCATCTACACCTTCGGTTTCGGTGTAGGCATTGCACAAAATCGCCAAAAACAGGCGGTCAGCCCCAATCGAGGTTTCGACTACATACGGAATATAGCGTTGTTTTTCTTTGTCTTGTACTTCCTCATCAAAGTAGATTTGCTTGGTTTTGGAGTATTCCTGGTGATTTTTCAAATCAAAATCGGTTCTTGAGTGGATTCCTTCCAATTCTTTGAACCCAAACGGAAATTCGTATTCAATATCCAAAGCGGCATTGGCGTAGTGGGCAAGTTTGGTATGGTTGTGAAAACGTAGTTTTTGAGCGGGCAAGCCAATCGCCTGCAAAAACTTCATTCTTTTTTCTTTCCAATCATTATAAGTAATCATTTCCTCGCCCGGGCGCACAAAATATTGCATTTCCATTTGTTCAAATTCGCGCATTCGGAAGATAAATTGCCGCGCAACTATCTCATTTCTAAAAGCTTTGCCAATTTGGGCAATGCCGAAAGGGATTTTCATTCGTCCGGTTTTTTGCACATTCAAAAAATTGACAAAAATCCCTTGGGCAGTTTCGGGGCGCAAGTATATTTTATTGGATTCATCGGAAACCGAACCAATTTCGGTCGAGAACATTAGATTAAATTGGCGCACTTCAGTCCAATTGACCGTGCTGGAGATTTCGCAAGCGATTTTTTCGCTGACAATCAACTCATATAAAGTTTTGAAATCTTCTTTTGCCAACAAATCGTCCATTTTTTGTAAAAGAACTTCCGCTTCGGTTTTTTTACCTTCGGCAATCATTTTTTCGGCGTGGCGTTCAATCAAATGGTCGACTCGGTAGCGTTTTTTGGAGTCTTTGTTATCAATCATTGGGTCATTGAAGCCGTCCACGTGTCCCGAAGCCTTCCAAACAGTCGGGTGCATAAAAATGGCGGCATCAATGCCCACAATATTTTCATTCAATTGGGTCATTGCTTTCCACCACACTTGCTTGAGGTTATTTTTCAACTGCACACCATTTTGACCATAATCATACACGGCTTGCAAACCATCATAAATTTCGGAAGATGGGAAAACAAAACCGTATTCTTTGGCGTGCGAAATGATGGTTTGGAATAATTTATTTTCTTGCGCGTCTTTTTTTTCTTTATTTGCCATAATTCTAAGGAATTAGAAATTGATAATTAGGAATTAGCAAAAAGTATAATTGCCTGATTATTAATTAGTTATATTTTAATTTTGAATTTATTGTAAATTAAATTAGGAATTATTTATTAAGAATTAAGGTTTATTGTAATATATTGATTATCAGTAAATTAAATAACTGTAATTCAGCCTGAGCGAGTAGTGATTCACAAAATATTTTCAAAACTCCAAAGTTTTCAAATCAATTTCTTCGATAAAACCTTCGACAAAAAAAAGTTTATGTACCCAACGCTTCAAAATCGTAGGACTTAAGCGTATTTCGCCATTGGTTTTTTGCAAAGTTTTGCCCACCAAAAAATCCAATCAATCGCGTTGAAAAACCGGCGGCAAACTAGACAAGGCGATAGGCTGGTCAAGATTTTTGAGTCGCCGTAGTTCATTGACCAATTCTCTAAAGGTTCTTATTTTTTTGACTTTTTCTCTTTTGCAAATATAGTTGGGAATTAGCTTTTTGAGAAATTTTTATAACTAATTGATAATTAAGTATTTATACAAATATTTTGAATTTTATTGGGGTTTGGTTTTTTTGATTGGTTGATATTTGAAAAAAATAAATACTCGGCATACCGAATATATGCGCGAAATGGTTTTATTTTACATTCTGCAATCGTTTGTGGATTGTTTAAAATCAAATTTTTATTTAAAACTAAAATAACTTATGTCCAGATTCAAAGGAAAAACTGTCTTCATTACCGGCGCAAGTCGCGGAATTGGCAAAGCGATTGGTCTCAAGCTCGCGCAAGAAGGCGCAAATATAGTCATTGCCGCCAAAACCGCCGCGCCCCACCCCAAACTCGCCGGTACTATTTTTACCGCCGCCGAAGAAATGGAACAAGCCGGAGGCAAAGCCTTGCCCTTGGTGGTAGATGTGCGCAATGAAGAGGAAGTAAAAAATGCGGTGGACAAAACCGTCGAAACCTTTGGCGGAATTGATATTTTGGTCAATAATGCCAGTGCTATCCAACTTACCGGCACGCTCCAGACCGATATGAAACGCTACGATTTGATGCACCAAATCAATACGCGGGGTACGTTTATGACTTCCAAATACTGTATTCCCCATTTGCTCAATTCAGAAATTGCCCACGTATTGAATCTTGCTCCACCTTTGAATATGGAAACCCGTTGGTTTGCCCCTCACGTAGCCTATACAATGGCAAAATTTGGAATGAGTATGTGTGTATTGGGAATGGCGGGTGAGTTTAAGGGTAAAATTGCTTTCAATGCCCTGTGGCCCAAAACCCTGATTGCCACGGCTGCAGTCGATATGCTCAATGGGGAGGCTTTTATGAATAAATCGCGTAATGTGGATATTATGGCGGATTGCGCCCACATTATTTTTAGCAAAGACAAAACCGAATGTAGCGGCAATTTTTTTGTAGATGAAGAACTTTTGCGTGCCGAAGGCGTGAGCGATTTTGGCAAATACGCTTATATCCCGGGAACCAAAGACGAAGATTTATTGGTTGATTTTTTTGTATAAATCATTGATAATCAATTAGTTAAAGAATTAGGAGTTAATAATTAGGAATTAAGAATTATACAAATCATTGACTGTGTCTGCATCTGGTAGATTATTCGCCGGAGGCGAGACGCAGTCAATAGCTTATGTTCTTTAAGTAGTAAATAACCACAAATTGGTTAAAATATCATAAAAATCAATTCATAAGAAAATTTGTAGCTTCATTTGGTTCTTCAGCACCTTTTAGGAATTGTTTAGTTTAAAAATTGCCTAAATCCACTTACTCGCGTAGGCTGGCAGCCTGCGTTACAATTTTTCCTGAAAAGTAGCGAAGATTCAGAAAAATTTTATAACTAATTGATTATCAATTAGTTATGATTTTAAAATCCTTGGCTTAACGGCATTGGGGCAGGAGGGGAGAAACTCCCAAACTTTTATTACTCACTCTTTTTCATAAACGAAATATTGGGAACAAGACGCATCAGTGTTGGCAAACCCGTCGAGAAAGCCGTAGCCAAAGCCACCAATCGATTGAATACATCTTGTTGATTGACAAAGACAAACAAGGCAATAGAGGACAAAATCAAAAAGAAAGGCAGGCGCACAGTTTCCCAAAAGCCTACTACTTTGATGGTTTCTTCAATCTGTAGCGCATCTTCGGGCTTCACAATAGAAAGAATAAAATTTTGGAAACTTTCATTAAAAATTCGCACTGTTCCCAAATCTCCGTCATATTCAATCAGACCTTTGCTGTATAATCGGCGAATGATTTCGCGGTTGCGGGCATTTACCAAGCTATCTTCGGCTAGGTCGTACAAAATAAATTTTTCTTCTATGCTACACGAGTTCCACAATGATTGGTAATAGTTTTGGGCTAGGCTTTGGATTTTGAGCAATATATTTTCGCGGATTTCGCCTTTGGCATCCAGCTTTTGTTCAGCTTCCACAATAGTTTTGGGCAAAATACGGTTTTTCAAATCTTGCAAATATCCATTAAAATTACACTCATTATTAACTAAGTCTTTGACAGTCAATGGATTGTGAATATGATTGAGGTTTTTGAGACGCACATACATTTTGGTAAAACCACACAAAACCAACTCCCAACGCTGGGCAATGAGTTCGCTTTCGGCACTTTTGTCGGGGGGCGACATTGCCTTAAAATTTTCAATCATTTGCTCAGGGTGCTGGGTAGTCGTAATGATTACCTTGTCGAAAGCCGGTTCATTCAAAAGATACTCAAGCAAAAAAAGTTTTTTCAAATTAACACTGGGGTCTTCTACCTGATAATCAAAATGATCAAGGATAAAATACGGGTGCGCCGTGGCAGTTTGGGCTTCGTATTGCTTGATTTGTTGCACGAGGGTTTCTTTGTCGGCTTCGTAATCTAGAGCTGCCATCGGGATAAAAATGGGCTGGGTAGGAATCAATTGGCGAATTTTCTCGCTTTTGCCCACAATTGGTACGCCAATCAATACCAACCGAATGGGTTGGTTGGCTTGTAACACTTCGCCCAAATGCTCATTAAATTCATTTAACTCATCGGGCGCATCAAATCCGGCAAACATATCTAAACTGAATATTTTGATGGCAATGTAGCGCAACAAAAAAAACAAAATAGGCAACAATACCAACATCAAACCAATGGGAATAAAAAACTTCAAACTCGCAAAGCGATTCAAAATATATACCGGCACCAAGGATTCTATAATCAACAAATCATTGTTTTGGCGCGTAGTTTCGTCAAATAAAGGGCGAACCGCCGCTATAAACTGATAATACGCAGCGTTTTTGGGTAAATCGTACAATGCCAAACGGGGCGAGTTGGAGGTATCATACAGATAAATCCCCAATTGATTGTGGGCTTGGAGGAGGTTTGATTTGGCGGCAATTTTTATATCTCGATAATCGGTGGTTTGAAAATAATGCGCTCTTTGTTTGAGGTCTTGATGGAGTTCAAATTTTTGTTGTTTTGCCAATAAGCCCGTTTCTTGTTGATAATTGACCTGATAAATAAAATAAATGGGAATCAGACTGGTAGTCAAAATCAAACTCAATAAAAAACTCACATAATAGGTGATATAAGCCTCTTTTTGTTGTTTGCGCGATACTGCCCACTCTGCCGGTAATAAAAACACAATAATCAGCCCCAATAACAAACCCCACGAATACCACACTTGCCAAAAAATCATCAAAAAAATCAAAAACAAACCCGCCAACAGCAATAAAATCCGCAAAAACCAAATTCCGACAAATACATTGAAGCGCGTGCGCCCACGATACATATATGTAAACAGTAATTGCAAGACCGGCAAAGTTATCGACAAACCCATTGAATAAGCGTAGGGGGCTTGGGTAATAAGCAAAGCCAGCAAAACTGTGGTGATGGTCAGCCCCAAAACCGAATTAAGAACAAAATTTGCCAAATATGCTTGAGCTTTGTCGTGGCGAGGCTTGAGCCAATCAAAGGTGAAAGTTTTGATTTTGAGTTTGCTGGGGGTTTGGTCAGCCAGCCACACCACCGTCAAAAACAAAATAATCAATGAATAGGCAATCAAATAAGCTACTAAACACAAAGTAGTGATAATCGCACTGCTGCCGTCATAACTAGAACGCTCGAGATAAGTAACCAAAAACAAAGGCACTTTGCCGTATTTTTTATTGACCAAAGGGCGAATGTAAGCACTGCATATTTTGCCTCGATAATCTAAATCCAAATGGGCGATAGATTCGGCATACAAGGCAGCAAACAATTGATTGTCGCGGTCGGTTTCTTCCAATAAATTTTCGCGCAGGCTTCGGTCTTTGTCGGAGTGAAACCACACTTTGCCGGTTTTGTCCACTACGGCAAAACCAAAACCAAAAGGCATAATCGGATTCATCAAAGAATACAAATTGCTCGACAAAGCTACTACTTCAATTTTGGTGGGTTGGGGCGGCGTTTTGGTTTTGTCTTTGATGTTGCGCGGAATAAAAATTGGGCTTTGGATTGGTTTGGCAATTACGGCATCTATTTCGCCGGTATTGTAAGAGGCAATGGCTTCCAGAGAAAAATCTGCCGAGTCCTTTGCTGTCCATTTGATTCGCCAAGGTTCTTTTTGAATGATTTTCTGAAAGTAATTGCGCCCCCGCACCGAGACTGCATAGCCGTTGTTTTTCTCCACTGTCCATTTAATTTGTTGTTGCCCGTTTTTGTCTGCCCAATTGATATATTTGAAATAAGGATAAACTTTAGGATAGAGATTGAGAGAGACCGGCCGCCCGTTTTGCTCGTAGCGGGCGGTTTCGTCGAGCAAATTAACCAAGCTGTAATCATTCAAGGTTTCTCGATTGACGGTGGTTTGCACATTCTGTTCATATTGTTTCAATTGGGTCAAAATATCGGTCAGTTCTTTGGTAAAATTTTCACTGATTTGATTGGACAAATTGCCCAAGTGATTTTCGCGCTCGCGGCGGTCAAACACATAATAATCGGCGGCATTGAGAATAAACAAAGTCAAGATTGCCCCGCCCAAAGTAAGCGAAACTATTACCCACACAATATCGGCATTGGAAATGCGCTCCAAAGAACTTAACAAAATCACCTTGAGCAAGGGGGTGAGCAAAAACAAAAACACAAAGCCAATGCTAATCAATAAAATAGTTGCCGATGAGCCACCCGATTTTAATAAGTTGAATTTTTCGGTTGGAATTAAGCCATAAATAATGCCCGTATTGTCAATAAAAGGAAAGGAATGGGTAAATACTCGGTAGGCTACGCCGGCAATCTCAATACTCCGCACTTGATTACTGGGGAGAGCCAAAATTCGTTTGGTCAAAGAATCTCTATCGGGCTGGTTATCATTCAAAATAAGGTTGGAATACACAATTTCGGCTTTGCCCGAAGCAAACCGATTGAATAAAATGAAATCCGAAAACAAATCTTCGCGCAGTATTTTGTGCAAGGCTTTGGGTACATCTACCTGATAGCTGATTTGATAAAGGCTGTCGAGTGCCAACTGAAGGGTATCGTGGTAAATGATTTTTTGGTTTACTTTATCAAAATCAATACTGAGTCTTTTTTCTTTGGAGTCTTTGATAAATTGGGGGCTGGCAATAAACTCTACTTCATCATTAAAAGTTTGACTTCGGAGTTTAAAGCCCAGCGTATCAGCTTTGCGTTTTTGTTGGGCTAAGTGGTTGTCTTCCAGCCATTTACGGGCTATGTTTTTGGCACTGCTGTTGTTTTCGCGGTTGCGTTTGATGATATTTTCCGAAATCCGATTCAGCACTCGAAATCCTCGCTCGCGCAAGCGGTCTTCTTTCATCGGAATATAGACAAAAAAGTAATAGCTAAACAACAAACCCAAAAGCAAAAGGGTAATAAAAGTAAAATAATATTGTTGACGACGTGGGGCTTTGGTTTTCATCAATTTGAATTATTAGGTAAACTAATGACAACGGATTGACCAATCAAATTTAAACCAAAAAAAATGAATTTTTAGTAGTTTGTCGAATATTACTCGTCTATGTTGCGCTTGAGTATGGAGGTTGAAGCTCAAAAGACAATTTTTTTGAAATTTGCAGAAAAAATCTATTTTTACATAAGTATTTGATTATCAATTACTTATATAAAAATGTGAATGGAATGAAAAAATAAAATTCTAAAAAAAAAAGGTAGATTTGCCTTCTACCTTTTCAAATGTAATGAACTTTATCAACCGCGTTTGTTGGCGGCTCTGACCATTTGCTCAATTTCATTCCACATTTCTGCCGGAATTTTGTCCAAATAATTCATTGTACCATCAACCAATACTGCTCCGCCATCGAGCGTGATGCACTCGCCATTGACAAAGCCCGAATAGTCGGATACTAAATAAGCCGCCAAATTTGCCAATTCTTGAAACTCTCCGGCGCGTTTGACCGGTGTGTTGGCAGTAGGGTCGAGCATTTTTTGCAAATTTTCGGGAAATAATCTATCTACCATACCTTTGGTTGGAAAATAGCCCGGGGCAATGGCATTGAAGCGCATTCCGTATTTTGCCCACTCAACGGCTAGAGATTTGGTCATTGTCAAAACCCCCGATTTGGCGCAGGCAGACGGTACTACATAGCCCGAGCCGGTCCACGCAAAGGTTGCCACAATGTTCAATACTTTCTTGTTGGTTTGTTTGGTTTCAATCCAATGCGTACCTACGGCATAAGTACAATTGTAAGTGCCTTGTAAAACAATGTTCATCACCGTCGAGAATCCCTTAGGATTTACCTTTTCGGTGGGGCTGATAAAATTACCGGCAGCATTATTGACCAAAGCGTCAATTTTGCCAAAATGTGCCAGAGTATCCGCTACCATTTGCTCTACTTGGTGGTATTCGCGCACATCACATTGCACCGGCAATACTTTACCTCCGGTTTCGTGCATTAATTCCTCGGCAGTTTTTTCCAAAACATCTAATTTTCGGCTTGAGATGACACATTTTGCCCCCAATTCTAAAAAATATTTGGTCATTGCGCGCCCCAATCCGGTACCGCCGCCGGTTACAATGATTACTTGGTCTTGCAAAGCTCCTTCGCGGAGCATAGGTTCTTGATAAAGCATTTTGATAATGATAAAAAGTTTGAATTGATAAAAATGATAATTTCCTAGTTTCTAGTTCCGAGTTTCTGGTTTCTAGTTCCGAGTTGCTAGTTCCTATTTCCGAGTTTCAATCTCCAAATTTTTAGTTAAGGAGCAAGAAAAAAATAATGCGTACAATATTTTTTGGTAACATATTGGCTTTCAGGTAATTACAAAATTATTCACACTATTCATTCCTAATGCTACTATACAAACTCCAAATTAATTAAATTAATATAAATCGCTGATAACCAATGCTTTGCGCCTTAACTTCTTTGCGTGAAAATCAGAGATATATAGTAAGTGTCTGACAATCAATTAATTATTCTAAAATGAAAACTTGGGAATGTTTGACCGCGTTCCGCCAAAGGCGAATTATCAACTATTTATTTAATTTCTAATTACCTGATTTTCAATTACTTATTTCTCAGTCAGAAGCTCGGAACAAGAAACCAGAAACTCGGAACTTGACGAACTATTGTAAGAGTAACTAATATTGGTTCGGCTTGTTTTTAGCCATTCAAAATTGCCAAAATATTTTGTCGGTAGGAGCTACTTACTTTGAGTTTTTGTCCGCCTTGTCGTTTGGGGATATATTCACCATTGAAATAGGGTTCTAACTCGCTAATGTATTGATTATTAAGCATTTATGATTTATGGATTCGCAAAAACAAATCTTGGGGTAGTTTTTTTCTAAAGTTTTGAGGCTGGCTCGCATCAAGTAAAATTTGTCTTGCCATCGAGCATTTGTTTGATGGTTGTCCACACCATTTCGCTTTCGTAGCCTTTTTGAATGGCATATTGGGCAATTTTGTGCTTGCGTTCATAAAGGCTTTCGGCTTCGATGGTAGTCCATTTTTTGGCAAGTAAACCCTCAAGCGTTTTTTGATAAGCCTCATCTTCTATCTCGGCTAAACCCTTGCGAATACAGTATTCGGTCAGCCCTTTTTGCCGCAAAGCATATTCAATTTTGACTTTGCCCCATTTTTTGAGGCGAAATTTGCCTCCGGCAAAGGTTTGCGCAAATCGTTCTTCATTGATAAAATTATCTTGAATCAACAAACAAATCACTTCTTCGGCTTCGTCGCCATACATTCGCCACTCGCGCAGTTTTTCTCGAACTTCTTGCTGGGTGCGCTCTTGATAGGCACAAAAACGGGCGGCTTTGACAAAAGCTTGTTTTACAGTATATACTTGAGTCTTCAAAAGATTTGGCACGATTAATATTTGTAACTAATTGATAATCAATTACTTATAAAAATATATTAATTTAGATTAGCAATTGTAAATAAATTGCGAGAAAAAATTAATTTTTTTAGAATTTTTATTAAAAATAAACAATTTTTAAAAATAATCAGCCTTATTTTGAAGATAATTTTGTGTTTTTACCATTAAAACTCTTTAGGAGTGAAATCTATGGTCAAACTAAGTGGGTTAAGATGCCACCGGTACGCGGTTTTTAAAATAAAATCGCTATATTGATACAAAGGAGTTGATACGAAATAAAGTAAACCTTTAAAAAACATAATCCATTGAAAACCCTCCAAAGGCGGACACGGTCAGACAATTAAATAATTCCTAATTCCTAGCTTTGGCTTGCCAAATACGCTTGGAGTTTTTGTTTAATCCATTCATAAGCCGCCTCAAAATCATTGAAATTCTGTGCCGTGTAGCCCAAATGTTGCGGAATATCTTGGGCTTCCTCAAGTGCAAGCTGGGCATAAAAGTCCTTGGGACGCACAGTTGCCGTAAATTTAAAACCATATTTGACTGCACGGGGTAGGTACTCGGTCGACAACCAATCTCGCACGCCATCAAAACTGCCATCTACTCCCTGCAAATTATTGATAGAAGCCACAATCAATTGTTGGTGCTGGAAAGCATATTGTGCCATATATTGGTAAATGGCAATAATATTCTCATCAGGAATGTAATTTTGCCAAGTTTGAATTGCAAGTTTGTATTCGGGTTCATATTTGTAATGAAAAATATTTTCTTTCATCGCATTATAAACGCGAAAATTGTATTCATTTTCAATGATATATTCCATAGTACAATGATAATTGATAGACTGACATAAGTATTGATTCTTTACCCATATTCAGGAAATTCTAACTTTATTCTAAGCCTAAACGCATTTACGCACGCAGGCTAACAGCCTGCGTTACATTTTTTCTGAAAAGTGGTGGAGAACCTAAATAGTTTTACAACTAATTGATAGTGAATTAGTTATATTTTTAAAAAATAAAATGTTTTGATGATCAACTATTTTTATTAAAAATAATTGACTTTCTCGATTTTTGGGCGAGTAGGCTTGCTAATAAGGACAAAAATAAGCGCAAAAATTTGTATAAGCCATTCATTATCAGCCGATTATCACTCAGGCAAATTAATCCATTGATTGATTGAAAAATATTTCTATGCTTAAAATTTTTAAGAATTAAAATCCTGCCTACTTTTACAGTTTGAGCGACCCTAATTCAAGACATTTTGCTGAGTTTAGTTTTTTTTCTGCTGTTTATTCCTTTGTTTGCCTTGGCAGGTGTGTATGCCGAGCGCAAAGTATCGGCATTTATTCAAGACCGACTGGGTCCTATGGAAGTAGGGCGTTATGGACTTTTGCAAACCCTAGCCGATATTATCAAGCTACTTTTGAAAGAAGATATTATCCCTAGCCTTGCCGATAAGCGACTTTTCAAACTAGCTCCACTCATTATTTTTGTGGCGGTTTTTGCCGGTTTTGCGGCTATTCCTCTTACGCCTACGCTGATAGGTTCGGGCTTGCAGGTAGGTGTATTTTTTATTTTGGCAATTGTATCGCTCGATGTGGTAGGTATTATGATGGCGGGCTGGTCATCTAACAGCAAATATCCTTTGCTGGGAGCTATGCGGGCGGTAGCCCAAATTATATCTTACGAAATACCCACGGGGTTGGCAATTTTAGCGGTCGTGATGATTTGCCAAACCCTTGATTTACAGAGTATTAGCTATCAACAAGGTATTTGGATTAACCACTACCAACATCTCGAGGCTGACCAAAATTATTTGTTTGGTTTAAAACCACTCGGTATTGACATTACTTTGGTAGGCGGATTTTTGACTTGGAATATTGTCAGAATGCCTTTTTTGAGCATTGCTTTTGTCATTTATTTTATTGCATCTTTGGCAGAGTGCAATCGTGCGCCTTTTGATATTCCCGAAGCCGAGTCGGAGCTGATTGGCGGTTATCATACCGAATATTCGGGCTTACGCTGGGCTTTTATAATGTTGGCAGAGTATGGAATGATGCTTTTGGTGAGTTTTTTGGGGGTCATATTATTTTTGGGCAGTTGGAATACGCCTTTGCCCAATCTTGGCTATCTAGCTTTGGCAGATTGGACAAGCGGCAAACCCGACACGCTTTGGGGGCAATTGACCAGCATTTTTTGGTTGTTTAGCAAAACTTTTTTACTCATTTTTGCTCAAATGTGGATACGTTGGACCTACCCGCGCCTGCGAATAGATCAATTGATGTATCTCTGCTGGAAGGTTTTGGTACCGTTTGCTTTGGCAATCGTGTTGCTGTGTGGCGTGTGGCGATTGTGGATGGTGTAGATTATGAGTTATGAATTGGTTTTTTATAAATACTTGATTATCAATGAATTGTAAAAATTGTACCACAGCCTGCCTAGGCTGTGAGACATTCTATTTGTCAAAAGTCAAAGATTATCAATGAATTATAAAAATTGTACCACAGCCTGCCTAGGCTGTGAGATAATTTTATAAATACCTGATTATCAAGATGTTGCGAAAAAATCACATATTTTTACTGTAAAATATTGCGCAATGCCAAACTTTTAGACTGCGACTGGGGCTTTAATCAAAGGGTGAGGGTTGTAATGCTCGAGGGTAAAGTCTTCATATTTAAAATCAAAAATATTTTTTACCTCCGAATTTATTTTGATAGTCGGCAGTGGGCGCGGCTCGCGGCTGATTTGGGTTTTTACTTGTTCCAAATGATTCAAATAAATATGCGTATCAACGGTAGAAAGCACCAGTTCGCCCACCCCCAAATCGCAGACTTGCGCTATCATCATCGTCAAAAGAGCATAACAAGCAATGTTGAAGGGCATTCCCAAAAAACAATCCACACTGCGCATAAGCAAATGGCACGACAGTTTTTGGTCTGCTACGCCAAACTGAAACATCAAATGACAGGGGGGGAGCTTCATTTTGGGAACTTCGGCTACATTCCAAGCACTCACAATCAGGCGGCGTGAATCGGGATTGCTTTTAATTTGTTGGATCAATTGGCTGATTTGGTCAATTTTGCGCCCATCGGGAGCTTCCCAAGCCCGCCATTGCGAGCCATATACGGGACCGAGTTCTCCGTTTTCGTCTGCCCATTCGTCCCAAATGCTTACGCTGTTTTCTTGCAAAAACTTTACATTGGTTTCGCCCCGCAAAAACCACAACAATTCATAAATAACGGACTTGAGATGCACTTTTTTGGTCGTGAGCAAGGGAAAACCTTCGTTCAAATCGTGGCGCATTTGGTAGCCAAACAAGCTCAAAGTACCCACGCCGGTACGGTCGGTTTTTTGATTGCCTTTTTCTAAAATATTTTTTAATAAGTCTAAATATTGTACTTCTATGTTCATTTTCTGTTTTAAAATCTAGGCTTTGATGATTGTGAAAAAAAGTATAAATATTTGAAAATCAAATAGTTATGATTTAAAAAACAAATTATTATTCTTTGATGGTCAAAAATAATATTTTGTAATCGTATTGCAATATTAATTAAGAACGATGCCAAAAAAAATAAGCTGAAAAAATACTAAGTAATTGATAATCAGATATTTGTGTGATTTTTAAGGTTCTTCACCACTTTTCAGGAAAATTGTAATGCAGGCTGTCTAGCCTGCCCGCGTAAATGAGTTGAGGCTTAGAATAAAGCCATAATTTCCTCAAAATTGCCAAAAGGCTGATTTTTTCAGTATCTAAAAATATTCAACTATTTTTACAGATGATTGATTCAATTTTTGGTTGAGTAATCAATCAATTGGTTAATTAGATAAATTGCGAATGATTGATTCTAATTGATTCGTAATTCATTGATTATCAGATATTTAATAAATAATACAAGCATCGTAAATTAAATTTTTCATCATTCATTATTGAGCAATGCGTTCACTCCTTACAGCCGTTCTTTTATTGGTGGCGATAGTTTTACTGTATTTTTATATTTTTCAAAACCGACCCAGCGACCCAATCAGCCTGATGGAAGCCAACTACGCCGCCGAAATTGAGGCAGTTTGCGAAGAAATGGATTTGTCGGCTGAGTATTTCAAAGCCCTCGTGATACTGGAATCTTCGGGCGAAAAACCCGCCGGTACACGCTTTGAAGACCACGTTTTTAAGCGTTTGAAAGAAGTCAGAGACGGCAAATCGGAGCGTTATGGAAGGTTTACGCCCAAACAATTGCAGATTCTTTCGGAAAACACCCTCAAAAAAATGGCTACTTCGTGGGGACCTTTGCAAATTATGGGCTACCATTGTATTCCTTTGGGCATTAGCTTGGAGCAATTACAAGGTGATGAAGCTATCCGCTATGGTATTTTGTGGGCAGACAAAAACTACGGTTCGTATTTGCGGAGGGGCGATTTTGCCAATTCTTTTCATATTCACAACGCCGGACAACCTCTGCCCGCCAACGGCATACCCAAAACCCACGACCCCGATTATATCCGCAAGGGTTTGGATTATATCAAATTATTCAAAGAGAAAAAACGCAATTCAAAAATAGAACAATGAAATATATTTTAAATTTAATTATCGCCCTGATAATCAGCCACTTAGCCTATAGCCAAAACAACGAACAAACCATTCGCCAAATATTTGCCAAACAGCAAAAGGCTTGGAACGAAGGCAATATTGAGGTTTTTATGGAAGATTATTGGCATTCGGAAAATTTGAAATTTATTGGCAAAAATGGCATTACCAAAGGCTGGCAAGCTACGCTCGACCGCTACAAAAAAAGCTATCCCAACCGCGAAGCAATGGGCGTTTTGACGTTTGAAATTATCGAAATCAAAATAATTGGTGGCAAAAATGCGTTTGTCATAGGCAAATGGCATTTGAAAAGAACTCAAGATGAGCTGGGTGGACATTTTACCTTGCTTTGGGAAAAAATCAAAGGCAAATGGGTGATTGTTGCCGACCACTCGAGCTAAATTATGACTCAAATCATTCATAATCAGTTAGTTATGAAAAATATAATCGGAAAAATAATACAATGAAGATTGGCAAAAAATTATTGATTTTTATATTACTTGTTTGGACAAGCCCGAGTTGGGCGCAGAAGTACTTTACCAAAGTAGGGCAATTGACCCTGCGCATTGAGACTAGTGCAGGCGGAGTTGTGGCGCACAATGAGCAAACCTATTGTACTTTGGATTTTGCTACCGGCGAGATAGTGTTGATGGCTTTGGTTAAGGGTTTTGAATTTCGCCGAGCCGCCGTCAAAGAACGCTTCAATTATACCTATGCCGAATCCGACAAGTTTCCTAAGATTATTTACAAAGGCAAAATCAAAGATTTTGATAAAATAAATCTGCGTAAAAACGGTTCATACTCGGTACAAGTGAACGGCAATCTCAATTTTCACAATATCAATCAAACTATCCAACAAACCGGCACTGTAGAAGTGAAAGGCAAGCAGGTAATTGCCCAAGCTACATTTCGGCTCAAAGTTGATGATTTTAAATTAAATATCTCCAAAGCTGAACGCCAACAAATCAAGGATTATTTTGAGGTCAAAGTATCGGCAATTTGCAATCCGGTGGCTAAATGAGATAAGTGTTGAGTTGAAGTAATCAAGATGCTTAGGAATGAATAGTGAATAATGTAAAATGGATAATTTTGTAATTACCTGAAAATTCGCCTTTGGCGGAACACGTCCACCAGAGGCGAACACGTCAATAGGTTATAAAAAAATATTGTCTATATTATTTTTTTCTTATTTCTTAATGAATAAAAAAGGTTCTTCACCACTTTTCAGGAATTGCCTTTGGCAATCCCTCTCGCTTTGTCATTCTGAGCGAAGCGAAGAATCTGAAACTCTTGATAATCAATGCT
>JALONJ010000008.1:36183-36682 GCA_025455045.1 Microscillaceae bacterium
CTCTTGATAATCAATGCTTTAGATTCTTCGCTTCGCTCAGAATCACTGAAATTGATAAATTTCAGAAAAAAAATTCTCATTCCTGAAAAGTGGTGAAGAACCATAAAAAATCATAACTTATTGATTATCAATTAGTTATGATTTTTTTATTTATCAATATCTTTGCAATTTTTAAGTACAATAGTTCGTGAAGTTTCTAGTTCCGAGTTTCTAGTTGGGAGCTAAATAACTGAAAATCAAGCAATTAAATGAAAAATTATAAATTTTATAATCACTTGATAATCAATGAGTTATAAAATATTCCCGAAGTATTGTAAGTAACAAGAAAAAAATAATATAGACAATATTTTTTGATAACCTATTGGTTTTCAAGCAATTAAAAACTAATCACTCTACATTATCAGCAATTCCCACTGTAAAATAATTGAACAAAAGTTTTATATTTTAACTTTTACATTTATAAAATAACAAAATACATAAACAATTGATAATCAGTATT
>JALONJ010000205.1 GCA_025455045.1 Microscillaceae bacterium
TAGATTCTTCACTTCGTTCAGAATCACTGAAAAGCGAGAGCTTTTCAGAATTCAATGGAATTCCTAAAGGCAATTCCTGAAAAGTGGTGAAGATCCAATAATTTGACAAAAGGAAATAAAGTATTTAAAAATAAAAATACCTTGAAATGAAATGTCTTTTCATTCGTTAAGTAAAGTAAAAGATCAATGTGTTTTGTTGTTTTTAATATTTTATGCAATTATTTGATTGTCAGGTATTTAGAGAATAACACGAAACTCAGAACTAGAAACTAGAAACTCAGAACTAGAAACTAGAAACTCAGAACCAATCAAACATTGGTTAAGACTTACTGCTTCAATTGCCAAACTAAATAAATTATGACTCAAACTATGGATTATTTTCGCAAACCTCTGTTCTTTGTACTAGCTTGGGCAATGCTTACTACTTGGGCGGTAGCCCAAACCAGCTCCGAAAATGCTGACAATGAGCGCAAACCCAAAAAAAAGCGCGATGTCAATGAAAAAATCAACAGCCAAAGCGAAGCCGTGAGTCAAGTGTATGATTTTGATATTTCGCTCACCAATATAGGCGACCTTGACCTTGATTTTGACATTGCCGAAGCCTCGCAAATGGGCAAATATTATGGCTTGTTTATTGGAGTAGAGAAATACCAAGACAAAAACATCAAAACGCTGGACAAACCCGTACAAGATGCCCGCGAGTTGCGCAAGGTATTGACCGATTTGTATTCTTTTGAATTGGAAAACACTTATTTGCTAGAAAACCCTACCCTCAAAGATATTTTGGATAAGCTAAAGGAACTTTCGCAAAAAGTAACTCCCAACGACAATGTTTTGATTTTTTATGCCGGACACGGCAAAGCCGACACCAAAGCCGGAGTAGGCTATTGGCTTCCCATCGATGCCCGCAATAATGATGAGTCCAGTTTTTTTTCCAACAGTGTATTGCGCGACTATATCAATCGCCTAGACTCCAAGCATACTTTGGTAGTAGCCGATGCCTGTTTTAGTGGGGCTTTGTTTACGACTCGCAGCACTGCCGCAATGTCAAATGCGCCCAATATCATCAAAAAAATGTATAGCGACAACAGCCGCCGAGCCTTTACCAGTACTGCGCTTACCGAAGCCGTTGACAATAGCGTCTTTTTGGAATATATTGTCCGAGAACTGCGCCGCAACAAAGACGTATATCTTGCCGCCGAAAACTTGTACCACTCTGTCAAAGAAAATGTAATCAATCACGGGGTAAACCAAAATCCCCAATACGGAGCTATCAATGGCACCAAAGACTCAGGCGGTAGTTTCATTTTCATTCGTAAAAAATAACTGAATTTCTAGTTTCTAGTTTCTAGTTCCGGTAGATTTTTATGAGTCATTGATTTCATCATTACACCATTAATACCATTTACATCATATTTCTAAAAAATACTATGCGAATACTAATCATTAGCCTGTTGTGGGTAACTTTGGGTGGTCTGAGTCAGGGCTGGGCTTTTTCGCAAAATCAAATCAGCGAAGTTTATCACGTATTGTTTGTGCAAGGTACTATCCTGAATGTTACTCAAAATCAGGCAGTTACGCGCGGAATGCGCCTCAATGCCAACGATAAAATTGCCTTCAAATCGCTCAATGCCAAAGCGGTTTTGTTGAGCAATCAAAAAGGTAGATTTACCATTGCCCCCAGTGCCAAGACCAAAGGCTCGGAAATGGCGGCGTTTCTCAATGAAGTTTTGTTGCCGGTAAAACAAAATGCCAACTTAAGTACCCGAGCCTTGGCTTCGGAAACCGTCGAAGATTTGAAAAGCTATTTGGGGGAAGATAGTTTTTGGATTATTGGCGATCATTTGAAAATCAAATTGAGTTCGAGCCGTTATGAGCTGAACGAAAACCGCTTGTTGGTGATTCGTTATCAGTTTGAGGGCGCAGTAGTGAATAAAAAAATTCCCTTCGAGGGCAATACAATTCTACTTGACAAAAATCTTTTGTTCAAAACCAAAGATGGCAAAACTATTTCGCCCAATGAAGTTGAGCATATAGCCCTGTATCGTTATTATGTAGATTCCAAATCTTCAGAAAAAATCTTGGAATGTAAAATCAATTTTATTGATCAAGCCGAATTGAAACAAGTGCTGACTGATTTGCGGCAATCCGAGGAAACCGAAAACTTGCAAGGGGAGGAGTTACAACAATATCTGATAAGTTTTTGTGAAGATTCATTTGGCAAAACCGACCGCCCGCTTTTGCAGGCTTGGTTGGACAAAAATAATTTTAAATAAATCTTCGCCACTTTTACGAAAATTGTAATGCAGGCTGTCTAGCCTGCTCGCGTAAATGCGTTTAGGCTTGGAATAAAGCTAGAATTTCCTGAAAATGGGTAAAAACCATAACTAATTGATTATCAGTTAGTTATGGTTTTTTAATTGCTTTATGAAATTTATTTGTATTTTTTGGGTCAAAACCGATAAGTGCTCGCCATTGAGGTTAAAATTGCGAAGAAGTGTAAAATTTTGCGTAAGTCTGATAAAAATTATTATTTTTAAAAAATAATTAGCCAATTACAATTTGAATCAAAAATATCAACCAATGAATCACCCCATAAAAAAACGCATCTTAGGCTTGCTAGGCTTATTTTTTAGTTCTATGGTTTGGGTCTCCGCCCAAGAAGTACCCAGCCTAGTTGAGTTGGGCGATTTAAAAATTCGCCTCGACAGTCGGGCGCGGCAAGCCGTACAAAATCGGGTAAATATATTGAAAGAAAACTCGGGAGCTTTCCGAAAAAAAATCCAAACTGCCAATCTATACTTCCCCCTGATTGAAGATGTATTGCGCGAAAACAAAATCCCCACCGATTTTAAATATTTGGCTTTGTTGGACAATACTTCGCTCGACAGTTTGCACTTTTGGCAAATGGCGGGTACCGCCGCCCAAGAATGGGGCTTGAAGATAAACCGCCAAATGGATGAGCGCGAAAATGTAGTAGCGGTTACTCGGCAAATTGCCCAATTTCTCAAAAAAAATCAAGGCGATTTAAAAAATTGGCTTTTTACCCTACTCACTTATCATTTGAAGCTTGACGGAGTAAAAGATTATGTCAAAAAATCGGCTTTGCCTTTCGACTTGGGCAATTTACTTCCCTTGAAAGAAATAGCCATTCCGGCGCAAATCCACCCCGATATTTTGCAATTCTTGGCATACAAAGTAGCTTTTCAAGACGAACTGGCAAACCTACCCCAAAAGTATGAATTGGTTGCCTACAATGGCGGCAACAATCGCACGCTCAACGAAATAGCTCAAGAATTTGCCCTCAAGCCTCAAGAAGTCAAAAACTTTAATCATTGGCTCAAAACTGAGCGCGTACCCTTGGACAAGCCTTATGATGTGATAATTCCGATGCCGGCGGAGTCGCCCTCGCGCGAAACCCCTAAGTTTCAGGCAGGAGCGAAGATTGCGACTACTGAGGCAGAAGATGAAGAATCGTTTTTTCATTTGGTAGAGCGGGGCGAAACACTCTACTCCATCGCCCGCTTGTATGCGATTTCGGTCAAAGAATTATTTGCTTGGAATGGTTTAAACAATAACTCTAAAATTCAAATCGGACAACGCTTGGTGATTGCTGGAGGCAACACCGCCGTCAAAACCATTCCTGTCGAAACCGGCAAAGCCCAAACAACCAGTACTACTGCGACTACTACGGCTACGCAAACGGTTTTGCATACCGTAGCGCGTAGCGAGGGTTTATTCTCGATTGCCCGCCGCTACAGTGTGAGTGTAGCCGAAATCCGAACTTGGAATAGCTTGAGCAATGACTTGATTCACCCGGGACAGAAACTCAAAATTCAAGTAAAAAAAAACGCCGATAGCAAAGGCGACTCGCCCATCATCATCAATCCTCCGCCCACCGACTCCAAAAGTCCCGAACCTGCCAAAAATAACTCTGGAGTTCGTAGCATTGGGCTTAAATCCGTACCTGCCGAACTAGAATTTGGCGGTATCAAACTCAAAATTACACTTGCCGCCCAAGCCCTTATCAAAAAAGATGTAGATTTGCTCATCAAAAATGCGCAATATTTTTTTGTAAAACTTTCCCGAGTTGATATGTATTCCCCTTTGGTGGAAGAAGTTTTGCAAGCCGAGAATACACCTTTGGACTTTCGTTATTTGCCCATTCAAGAAAGTACCTACATTGCCAATGCCATTTCGCGCTCCAATGCAGTGGGTTATTGGCAATTTAAAGAGCCCTCAGCCAAAGAAATGGGTTTGTTTATCAATCCCAATGTTGATGAAAGAATGCACATTGTATCCTCTACCCAAGCGGCGGCTAAATACCTCAAACGCAATCAGTTATATTTCCAAAATTGGGTCATCGCTTTGTTGTCTTACAATATGGGTTTTACTGGAGCGAAAAATTTTGTTGCCGCCAACTACCCCAATCAAGACCTCAAGGGCGTAAAAGAAATGGAAATCAACGAAAATACCCATTGGTATATTCGCAAATTTTTAGCCCATAAAATCGCTTTTGAAGCCGAAATCGGAGTCGATAAGCCCATTCGCCGCCTGAGTCCCTATGCCCAAACCAAAGCCAAAACTTTGGCAGAAATAGCCCAAGCCGCCGGTAGCAACTCCAAAGAAATGCTTCCGCACAATCTTTGGCTCAAGCGCACCCGCGTACCCGAAGACAAACCCTATACGGCTATTGTAACCCTAAAACCTTGATAATTAGGAATTAAGAATTATATAACCGCTTGATTTTCAATGAGTTATATTTTTAAAAATATTACTTTATTTTGTAATCATTCCTAAATGGATAAACGGATAAACGAAATTTTAACGAACTATTCAATAACTGCTATTATTTTCCTTAATCCATTCATATTCAATTTCTTATCTTAAAATTTTGTATGCAAAACCTGACGGTTATCAAAATAGGTGGCAATGTCATAGATAATGAAACTAGTTTGACTACTTTTTTGGAAAAATTTGCCGACTTGCCTACTCCAAAAATTTTGATTCACGGCGGTGGGAAAATAGCTACCAAAACTGCCGAAAAACTTGGTATTAGTACGCAAATGGTAGAAGGCAGGCGCATTACCGACCAAGCTATGCTGGAAGTAGCGATGATGGTTTATGCCGGATTAATCAACAAAAACATTGTTGCCCAACTGCAAGCGCGGGGTAGCCGAGCTTTGGGACTCACAGGGGCTGATTTGGATTTGATTAGAGCCGACAAACGCCCAGTCAAGGCAGTCGATTATGGCTGGGTGGGCGATGTAAAGTCAATCAATGTCGCGCAATTGGATTATTTGCTCAAAGGCAACATCACGCCCGTTTTTTGTGCCTTGAGTCATAATGGGCAAGGACAAATGCTCAATACCAATGCCGATACCATAGCCTCCGAAGTGGCAATTGCGATGAGTGATTTATATGCCGTAAATTTGGTTTTTTGCTTCGAGAAGCGTGGAGTTTTGTTAGATGTAAATGATGAAAGTTCGGTCATTAATCAACTCAATGACTCTGATTATCAGATGCTTAAATCCCAAGGCGCAATTCACTCGGGAATGATTCCCAAGCTCGACAATGCCTTTGCCGCCATTCGTGCCGGAGTAAAAAAGGTAATCATTCGCGCTCCCGAAATTGCCGATTCCCAAGGTACTACTATTCTAGGCTAAGGAATTAGGAATTAATAATTGGGAATTTAAACTTACTTAATTACCTCATTTTCAGCTAGTTATGATTTTAAAAATGTTACTTTATTTTGTGTCTATTCCTAATTCTACTTTGGCACTTTAAAAATGAGTCAGGAGGTTTGAGTTATTTTTTTAAGTATCTTCCTCAAATTTTTGATTAAAATTGTATTTTTCTATGTTTTCTATGGTACTATGTGGTTCAAAAATTGAAAGTGCCAAAGTAGAGCTAAGTGGTTGTTCAAAAATTATAAATCCATTACAGCTTTACATAAAATCAATATTTTTTGTCATTCCGAGCGAAGCGAGGAATCACTGAAAAGTGCTGAAGAACCAAATATTTAAAATATTATAAACTATTGATAATCAATTACTTACAAAAAAAAAGTATTTTTTATATTAAGGTGAATATTTTAACAATACTTTACACAGTTTATAGTTCCGAGTTATTTGCTAAATTTCTGATAATCCTCCAAAGGCAGACACGGTCAGATTTTAAAAAATATTTGAACTAAACTATTGATTAGCAACCATTTATATTCAATTCATTTGCAAGCTCATTTATTTTCATTCATTTTTTCCTATTTACTCATTAGCTTTGTTGCTTGGTTTTTATCAAGAACTCGGATATTCAAAACATTTACACCATAAAAATTGGCAAAAGCCCACAAAAAATATGCTTGACCGCAAAACACCACCACTTTTTCATCCCATTGACAACATTCAAATCTTGCCTTTGACTACTCAAATGTTGCCCAATGGGGTGTCTTTGCACATTTTGAATGCCGGAACTCAACCCTTGTTGCGGTTGGAAATTATTTTTTCGGCAGGCACAAGTTACGAATCTCAAGCCAATGTATCATACTTCACGGTCAAAATGCTGGGCGAAGGCACTCAAAAACGCAGCTCAAGTGAGATTATGGAGTACATTGACCAATACGGGGCATTTATTGATTTTAATCACGGAGTAGAGCGCGTAAGTGTGAGTATTTATACTTTGAATAAATATTTGGCGAATTTACTGCCGATTTTAGTCGAGTTGATTAGTGAACCGACTTTTCCTGACAAGGAATTTCAAAACCTGAAAAATATCACTATTCAGAGCTTGCAAGTCAATGAGGAGAAAAACAATTACTTGGCTTCTAAACTCTTTCGGGAGCTATTGTTTGGACCTAATCATCCTTATGGCAAAAACCTCCAAGCCACTTACATTCAACCGCTAGAGCGAGAGGATTTGGTGAATCATTTTCAAAAAAATATCCAAAATCGGAAGTTTGAATTGATTATGGTGGGGAGTTTTTCGCCTCGAGAACTAGATTTGGTAAGCCGGACATTTGAGAGCTTAACCATTGATAATCAAGTCAATAGCCCTATTTCCTTGCCTATGCAAGCAACTTTGGCAAGCCGACATTTTTTTCAGAAAGAAGGTAGTTTACAGTCTTCCATTCGCATAGGTTGTCGATTGTTTGGCAAAAGCCACCCCGATTATTTTGCGCTTGCCGTTACCAATGAGATTTTTGGCGGTTATTTTGGCTCGCGCCTAATGAAAAACATTCGGGAAGAAAAAGGCTACACCTACGGGATTCACTCGAGTTTGGTACTTTACAAAGAAGACGGATACTGGGTAGTAGGCACCGATGTCAAAAAAGATTTTACCGAGCAAACGCTTGCCGAAATAGCCAAAGAAGCCCAAAAAATGCAAACCGAGCCGGTAGATGCCCAAGAGTTGGCAATTGTCAAAAACTATATGTTGGGGGCTTTTGCCGGTTCGCTCAATACTCCTTTTGACTTGGCAGAGGTATTCAAGGGGATTTATTTCAATCAACTGACTTATGAATTTTATCAAAAATACATTGAGCAAATTCAAAACATCACGGCTGAAGACATACTAGCCACTGCTCAAAAATATTTGAAAATAGAAAATATGCTCGAGGTGGTTGTGGGCGCAAAATAAAAGGTCGGTCGATTAACCGATAGTTCGGGCAGTTTCTAGTTTCTAGTTTCTAGTTTCGAGTTTCTAGTTTCGAGTTCCGAGTTTCTAGTTTCTAGTTTCTAGTTTCTAGTTTCTGGTTCTGAATTATTTGCTAACTAATTGATAATCAAATAGTTATAAAAAAATATTGGTTCTTTACCACTTTTCAGGAAGTTCTCGCTTTCTTCTAAGCCTAAACTCATTTACGCGCGCAGGCTAACAGCCTGCGTTACATTTTTCCTGAAAAGTGGCAGAGATTCAAAATATTTCAATAATATAACCAACCTTTAATTTTTAAATAATCACCTGATTTTCAAGCATCTAGCCTCAAACTATGGTAGTTCTGAAAGCCTTTATCCATTTGTCCATCATCATTATTATTTGTTGCCAAAAGTAAGTCCAACCGTCCACGTAAAATCATTGCGCCGTCTGCCTTCGGCAACTACGCTTTCATAAGAATTGTTGATAGCAGTGCGCAAACTCAATAGCTTATGCAGTGGCAATTCAATACCCAAATTGGCACTCCAGCGAATATTGTCTGACTCTTGTACTGAAGGCTGAATAAATACTAAGTGATTGATTTTGAGGCGATTATGAAACAATGTGTATTTTCCTTTCAAGCGCGTAGAGTTGCGAAAAGTAAGAATATCTCGATTGGTTCGAAAATCGGTACTTTCGTAAATCAAAGCATTGGTGATTGAGAAAGCCGCATTGGGACGGCGCAAAATATGAAAGCCGATGCCCAATCCACCCAACAAGCGCAGGTCGATAGCCCGTAAATTGCTGGTTTCGAGAATCCCCAAACCAAAGCCATAGACCGATTTGGGGTGAAAAACATCAAAATTGAAATCCGTAAAAAAATCGCGCTCGGCAACATTGCCGTTTTGCTCACCATAGGCGTAGCGAGGGTTCATTTCAAGCGAAAACAAGCCCTTGGTATAGCTCCACGAACTTGCCAACACCACCAACTCTCGATTGACATTGCCCGAGCTAAAAGTGGCATCGGTACTTATTCTATACAAAAAAGCGGGGCGAACCGACACCGGCGGGCGCGTATGGGCGCGCAAGAGCGAATCAACCCGCTTTTGTAATTGTCTATTGAGTTGTATGAGGGAATCTATGGGGGCTTTTTGGGTAGAATCAATTTGCGCCTCGACACTTTGAAAAAATCCTAGGAGGCATAAAAGCCAGCTTAAACAATATCTTTGCATTGTCAAAAAAATAAATAAAAGTCGCAAAAATAATTGAGATTTAGCAATCGCAAAATAAAAACACTCACTAAATACCAAATTTTTGATGTTTTGAGCAATGGGAAACCCTAAAATTAATTTTTATTTGGTAGATAAAATATGCTATTTGGTAGATACTTAGATACCCTAAGTAGATTTTTAGATTTGTAAATTAACAATTGTTCTAACTTAGAGTAAGTTTGAACAAATAATCGTGTCTAATAGTCATAAAAGAATCAAAACAGCGAGACGCTACAAACTACTCATTAACCCCAGGTTGATTGGAGATAAGGAATAAAGTATATGCAAGGACAAAATAATTTACGAATTGCTAGTTTGAGTCAAGGCAAAATCGGTAATCTACCCCAACAAGACAATGCGATTGTCCATTCTCAAACGCGCCATTTTGCGCACAACTTTCACAAGCCTACACTTTCGTTTAAATATGTAATCAATGGGCAAGAAAATTACCGAATTGATGGCAAAACATACTGTTTGCAAGCTCGTCAATACTTGTTGGTCAATGACGAGCGCAATTATTTTGGCGAATCGCACGAAAAAAGTGCTATTGAGGAAGGCTTGTGTATCTATCTGAATATGAGCTTGTTGAATGATGTAAAACAAACCTTACAAAATTCGGAAGACTATTTATTGACCAATTCTTTGGCTGATTACCAGAGCAAACCTGAGTTTTTGGAAAAAATATACCACGCCGAAGAAAGTGAATTGGGCAGTTTTATTTACAATATTGCCCGTCAGATAGCCGAAAACCCCCAAAGCGACTTGCCCAATCATTGGGATTTTTATTATACTCTTGCCGAAAAACTATTGATTCAACAAAATAAAGTGTTTAATCAAATCAATCGGCTCAAAACTGCCAAATCTGCCACCCGCCAAGAGCTGTACCGAAGATTGGAAATAGCCCGCAACTATATGGCGCAAAACTATTCGCAAAAACTGGATATCGAAGCCGTAGCACGGACGGCAGCCATTTCGGAGTACCATTTTTTCCGTAGTTTTAAACAAGTGTATGGTATTTCGCCTTATCAATACCTTTTGAAAATTCGCCTCGAGAAAGCCGTTGATTTACTCAAAAACGCTCGTTGCTCAGTTACCGAAACTGCGTATTTGATTGGTTTTTCGGATATTCATTCCTTCAGCAAATCATTCAAAAAAGAATATCGCCTCAGTCCGCTGGAAGTATTGCAGCAGAACACTAAGAGCATAATAGCTATGTGTAATTAGCTGATTATTAATGTATTATGAGTTTTTTGATTTGGTGATTTGATGATTTTTTAAATTAACGTGAATATTTTGAGAAATATTGAAAAAGTACAAAAAATAAATCTTTAAAAACAATCTAAAATCCCCCCAAGTCGTCATCCTGCGTGGAACTTTGTTAAATTGCTATGTCTTAAAATATTTCTGTAATTAATTGAAAATCAACAAA
>JALONJ010000206.1 GCA_025455045.1 Microscillaceae bacterium
AGGGTTGCTTGGTTTCGTTGTTTCTTTTTTATCAAGAAAAAAGAAAGTTGTAAAAAAAGTGTATTTATAATCAACTCATTATCAATTAGTTACAGAAAAGCTATTTTTAAAATATTCTAAAAAATTAAGTATTCGTTTAAAATTTCTACAGTGGGAATTGCTGCTATTGTTCTTGGAATTTGTCCTAACCTCAACCGGCTCAATTTCTAACCCAGCCAGATGAAATGAAGATTCACGAGCTATTATCTCAAAATAGTAAAAAATCTAATCGGTTTAGTAAAATTTCTATATTTTAGTATTTTCGCCGATTTTCATTGTAAGTTCTGGACTTGCCGAGCAAAATTTGTTTAATTTGAAAAAAAATTAAACCAATCAAAGCGATGCAATGGAAAGTTCTTATTTGTTTTTTTATAACCTACTTATTATCAGCCCATTACGGTCTAGCCCAAACCCCTTCTCATACCTGCGGTACGGAGGCACACCACCAAGAAATGCTAAAAAAAAACGCTGATTATGCCAAAAATCAACGGCAATTAGACCACAGCATTTACAAATCAATGCTCAAACTGTATCAGGAACGAGCGCAGGGCAGAGGCTACGACAAATCAGGAGCTACTTATACTATTCCGGTTGTAGTCCACATCATTCACAATGGCGGTAGTGAAAACATCTCCGATGCACAGGTGCAAAAAGGCATCGAGCATCTCAATTTGGCTTTTCGCCACCTTGCACCTTACAATGGGGCAAAGGGTGTAGATGTCGACATTGCATTTTGTTTGGCAAAGCAAGATGAACTGGGCAACCCAACCAATGGTATCACCCGGACGGTCTCCGCCCTTACCGATTTGAATAGTGCCAATGATTTGACGATGAAAAACCTAAGCCGTTGGGATACCAAAAAGTACCTCAATATTTGGCTGGTTAAAGAAATTTGTATGCCCAGCTATGGGTGTGGTGTAGCCGGATATGCCTACTATGCTTCGGCACACGGCACGAGCTTCGATGGCGTGGTCAATGAAGCGCGTTGGTTTGGCAGTTCATTCGATGGGTCTAAGATTCACATTCACGAAGTAGGGCATTATTTGAATTTAGCTCATACTTTTGATGGCGGATGTGTCAATAATAATTGTTTGTTGAATGGGGATAGAGTCTGCGACACCCCGCCCGATGATTCCAAAGCGGCAATTGGTTGTGCTTCTACTACCAATACCTGCACTACCGATGTCGATGATACATCTATCAACAACCCTTTTCGTCCGATAGGCTTGGGGGGCTTAGGCGACCAACCCGATATGATTGAAAACTATATGGATTATGGTTTTCAATCTTGTCAAAATGCTTTTACTCAGGGGCAAAAAGATAGAATGGTTGCCGCGCTCACCGGTGTACGCGCGAGTTTGTTGGGTTCTTTGGGCTGTACCGACCCTTGTACTACGCCTATTCAGTTGATAGTCAATCAATCACCTCTCAATCCGGTCAATGTGGGCAGTCTGGTCAATTTTGCCAATACCAGCACTGGGGCTACCAATTTCGAATGGTTTATCAACAATGTTTCTCAAACCAATACAACCAATTTTAGCCATACTTTTGCCGCCGCCGGATTGTATCAAGTCAAATTAATTGCGCAAAATGGCAATATCTCTTGTCAAAAAGACACTACCCTGACGGTACAAGTGGTTTGTCCGAGTATTTTGGTGGGCTTTACGCCCAGCGCGAGCAATGTTGTTGCCGGAACAACTGTAAGTTTCAACAATACTACTACAGGGGCAGATGCGTATCAATGGTTTTTGAATGATGTTTTTCAAAATAATACGACTCATTACAATCATACCTTCAATACTCAAGGTATTTATGAAGTAAAGCTATTGGCTACCAATACTTTGACTGGTTGTAGCTACGCCGATAGCACTTATATCACGGTTACTTGTCCGGTCAAAGCCTATTTTACGAGTAGTGCCAATGATATTTTTCAAAATACTGTAGTCAATTTTACCAATACCAGCCTCAATGCCGGTAGTTATCAATGGTTGATTGATAATGTTTTGGTGAGTACAATTACCAATTTTAGTCAAAATTTTAATACTTTGGGCGATTATGTGGTAAGTTTGGTAGCTGACAACGGCATTTGTCGAGATACCGTTTCGCAGATAATCAATGTCAGTAATCCTGCCCAATGCACGCAAAAACAAGCCAATATTTGGTTTTTTGGACTAAGAGCCGGTTTAGATTTTACGTCAGGAACTGCCACTCCCCGCTATGATGGACAAATGTATGCCCCCGAAGGTTGTGCATCTATTACCAATGAATTTGGCAATTTATTGTTTTATACCAATGGTGAACAAGTCTGGAATCGTAATCATAGCCTAATGCCCAATGGCACAGGATTGTTGGGCGATGTATCTTCTACCCAATCAGCGCAGATTGTTCCCAAGCCGGGTAATCCGAGTATTTATTACATTTTTACGACCGACAAAGAGGGCGGCACAAATGGCTTACGCTACTCGGAGGTAGATATGAGTTTGAACACTGGGTTTGGAGATATTACTGCCAATAAAAACATCTTGCTTCAAACGCCCGTAGATGAAAAATTGACGGCCACCCTGCACGCCAACAATTGTGATGTGTGGCTTATTACTCACGGCATTGGCAACAATGAATTTTATGCTTATCTGATTACGAGCAATGGTATAAGTACTCCTCCTGTAACTTCCTCAGTAGGTACAAGTTATGGCAGCGCAGATGCGGGTACACAAGGCACTTTTGGCGGGCAACTCAAAGCCTCGCCCGATGGTGCAAAATTGGCAATGGCTATTCGCAATGCCAAAGGGGTAAATCCCAATGTTGGCAGTATTGATGTTTTTGAGCTGTATGATTTCAACAATACAACCGGCGTAGTAAGCAATGCGCTTACGCTGGCTACTTCGCAAGGTAGTTCTAGCAATCCCGATGGTATCAGTGCGCCGTATGGGGTAGAGTTTTCGCCGGATAACAGTCGAGTGTATGTAAGCTCGGTTCGAGATAGAATTTATCAATTCAATTTACTAGCGGGTTCTAATGCCGCCATTATTGCCTCGAGGATTGCTATTTCGACAGCGGCTCTCCAGTCAGGTTATTATGCCTTGCAACTGGCACCTGACCAAAAAATATACGTTGCGCAAGGGTTTGGCGCAAATTTGGGCATTATTCAAAACCCCAATAATTTGGGAAGTGCTTGCAATTATATCCACAATGGCATATACATCGGCAACCCTACGGGTGGCAGCAACGAAGTCGGGATTGGCTTGCAGGGCTTGCCCGGTTTTATCCCCAATGGTTTGCAAAAATTGGATTTTGAGTATCAATGTGAAGGTACGGTAATGCACTTCAAAATCAAGACTTCGGTGAGTAATATTCAAAATTTGGTTTGGGATTTTGGGCATCCGATTTCGGGGGCAGACAATACTTCCAATTTGTATAATCCCAGTCACAATTATCAAAGTGATAGCGGACCGTTTAATGTCAATTTGCAAGTCAAAGACAAATGTTTATGTGTATCCATTACCAAAAGCGTAAGTTTTCCGCCCAATTGCCTCACGGCTTTGCCGATGAATTGGTTAAAATTTGTCGCTCAAGAACACGCCAACGCAGTACGGCTTCACTGGGAAGTAAATTCATTTGGGTTTTATACAAGTTTTGATTTGCAAAGAAGCCAAAATGGGCTGGATTTTGAATCAATCAATCATACTCAATTCATTGATAATCAGGGAGTTTATGAGTTTTTAGACCAAAATATTTCGGTCAAAAACGGGCAAAAAATTTATTACCGATTGAAAATGAAGGATTTACAAAACAAAATTCATTTTTCGGAAATTCAAAGCATCATCTGGCAACATCGGCAATATTTAAAAATTTATCCTCAACCCATTCATAATCAAGGGCTTATGAAGATTCAACTGCCCGAAGATGCCTCGTTTAATCAAGGTGAATTGTTTTTGTATGATGCTTTGGGCAAACTGACTTGGCAGACGGCTTATCGCCAAAGCGGGATTTTGGAAATTCCCTTGCCACCTCTGCCCCAAGGCGTTTATCTCCTGAAAATCAATACTTTAGAAAATATTTATTTTCAAAAAATAATGATTACCAATGAATGAAATTTAATTTCTCATTAAAAAACATTTAATTAACTCAAAAAATCATTTACTTTGCCCCTACATTTTGACTTAGGGCTACTCTAGCCTCCACATCAAGTGCTTAACTAATTGAAAATCAGGCAATTATACTTAGTTATAATTTAAAATTCGAAATTTTATAAACAATGGAATTATATCTCGACTCCGTAGATTTTAAAGAAATTGAAGAAGCCTCCAAATTGGGCTTTTTGACCGGTTTGACTACCACGCCTACCTTTATGCACCGCCACGGCATTACCGATATTGACGGCGCGATTCTCAAACTCGCCAAAATGGTAGATATTTTACAAGTAGAAGCCCTAGGCGACACCGCCGAAGATGTACTTGCCGAAGCCGAGCGTTTGTTGGCTTTGGGTTTGGACAAAGAAAAAACCGTGTTCAAAATTCCGGTTTCCAATGAAGGAGTACGCGCTTGTAAAATGCTGAGAAACAAGGGTCTGATGGTCAATGTACACTTGGTTTATACGTTGAATCAAGCCTATATGGCTATGGCGGCGGGTGCGACTTACGTGTGTCCTTTGGTGGGTCGTTTGCAAGATGAAGGACACGATGCCCTTACTTTGGTGGAGCAATGCGCGCAAGTTGTCAATTATTATGGTTACAATACCAAAGTGATGTTTTCGTCAGTACGACACGCCGAACACGTGCGCACTGCTCTCCTTGCCGGAGTTCATACCATTACTGCCCCTTGGAGTGTAATGAAAAAACTGACCAGTAACAACTTTACTACCGTAGGCACTGACCAATTTATTGAGCATACACGCCTCCTCACCATCAGAGTAAAAGAAGTCATCCGAACCGAAAATCCTAGAGTTACTACCGAAAATACCGTCTTTGATGCCCTTACCCAAATGACCGAATCGGGCTTAGGAGCTGTAACGATTGTAGATTCTCAAGGCAATTTGAAAGGCATTTTTACCGATGGCGACCTGCGCCGCAGCCTCAAAGAAGAAGGCAAAGCTGTGCTTGACCAAGCAATGGCAAAGATGGTACAAGCACAATTGCCCATTACAATCAACTCCGAAGCCTTGTTGTATGAAGCAGTCAAAATTTTCAAAGAAAAAGGCGTGGACAATATCATCGTGTTGGAAAACAACCTGCCGGTAGGAATGATTGACATTCAAGACTTTGTCAAAATGAATTTGATTGGGTAAATACCTCTCCCCAGCCTGCTCCTTCGGAGAGGGAGTAATACTGGATATGGAGTAACAAAAAACGCTAATATGCTCATAATGAGGGTATTAGCGTTTTTTATATACCTTTTACCAGAGCTTTTTATGGTTTTAAAAATCAATTCATTATTTAGTTTTTGAAATAATTTGACTAATTTTGACCAAATCTCATTAAAGATGATTCGACTTAACAAACTATATATCAAGGGCTTTAAAGACCCTGACCGTGAAATTAATTTAGAGTTTTCTAAAGAACCCATCTCCGTAATTTATGGTCCAAATGGGAGTGGCAAGACGACTTTATTGAAGGTTTTGTCAGCATTATTTAAAGGTGAATTTGAATTGCTTCGCAATGAGAATATCCAATATTTAGAAATAGAATATTTATTCAATCAAGAAGTAAAAAATATTCAATTAGATTTATCCAAAAGAAACCTTGAATTACAATCATTAATTAAGGAATTATCAGACACAAAGTCTTTATTATCAGGTGTTTATCGAGGCTTAGAAAAAGAAAGTCCACGAGACTTTATAATTTATCGTTTTTTACTAGCAATAAAAGATGCAATCGAACGAGAGAAAGTTAAGTTCATTAACTTGTCTGGTGAGCCATATTATAATTTTGATTATCAAATAAATGATTTTATTGAGTTAGAACAAGGCTCAGGTCTTACCGAAGAACTATTTGGCACTTCCCAACATCCAATATATGATTTTATAAGAGTGAAGTCTATTAAAGATATTATCAAAAATAGATTTAAGAAAGGTAATGATATAATTACCCAAAAAATTAAAAAAGCAACTTTTGATACTGTTGCTAATTCAGTTGCAATCGAGTTAAATCAAGAAGAAGAATTTAATTTACCCGAAAATTTTTGGGAAAGATTATCCACTAAAAAAGATTTTTTACTAAAAACTATTGAAGGCTCAGATACTTCATATTTAAAAGACAGTTTAATATCTATTTTAGAAAAAGGAAAAACCGATAATGGCATTTTAAAAAGTAAAATATTCCGAGCATTTTTAATCAACATTTTAGAAAAAGCCGAAGAAGAAAATATTGAATTGAAGGCAGTTACCACATTAATTGAAATATTTAATGATAATTTGTATCGAGATAAAAAACTGGTAGTAAGTGCTGATGATATTTATATTGATTTGGGCAATAATCGCCGCCACGAATTGGAAGATTTATCAAGTGGGGAGCGGCATTTATTGAGTTTTTTGACCTTGTTTCTCATTATTGGGCGGGGGCGCGATTTTTTCTTGATTGATGAGCCGGAAATTTCTTTGCATACCAAATGGCAACGCGAATTATTACCACTTTTAAGCGAGTTAAGTCCTGAATCTCAGATAATTGTCGCTACGCATAGCCCTTCTATTGCCAATCGAAATACCAATTATATCGTTGAATTGAAGTAAGCTATGAAATATGATTTATCAGATATTTTGGTAGAAGCTATCAAAAACAATGAACCGGTGGTAATAGTCGAGGGCAAAGATGACCGCCAAATTTATTATAAACTTACACAATCCATTAACCCTAATATTCAAATTTATCAGGTCAATGAATTTGACGATTATGGGGCTGGTTGTGAAAATGTGATTGATGCTATTACCAAACTCCAGCCCAAATTTGCCGAGCGAGCCGATAATATCAAGTATATTTTAGGAATTATTGATAAAGATTCACGCCCTTATCGCGGAACTATGCCTGACCAATTGCAAGGAATTTTTGTAACCAAATTTTATTCCATTGAAGCATATTTTGCCACTGGGTGCATTTCAAATTTACTACCTATCACCCTCTCTTTCGGAGAGGGCAGGGTGAGGCAAAAGAAACGCGTAAATTTGAAATGCGCCCTTGCCACTCGTAAAAATCTAGCGAACTTAATTGCCAAAATCACCTATCAATCCCCTCACAACATCACATCGGAAATATTAGATTTTGTAGAAAAAAATATTAATAATTCTATCGAGAACTTGTACTATATTTCTTTGGAAGCCCTCAAAAATGCTTGTGTAGAGAGCTATTTAACTGCTTTAAGTTATGATGAAAATGCAACTAGAGTATCCGAAAAAGCAGGACAAGAATATTTAATAAACCAAATATTACCCAAGAAGGCTGAACTAGAGCAATTTGCAATTGATAAAACTATTACTATTCAAGATATTAGGCATATCACCAAAGGCAAATGGTTTTTATATAACTATGTCTATAGAGCCTATCATCATATTCAACAATTGGCTGATAAATGTAAAAATATTGAGATAACCCAATGTGCCTCTTGCAAAGTTGGAAATTATGAGGACTGTCTTTACAAACTAAAAAAAGGAAATTATCCAATCGAGAATCTTTATGATGACATATTAGAATTTGTTGATTTTGATGAAATGAGTGATATTGTTGATGTAATCAAACGACTTGGCAATCAATAAGCCTATTTTTAAAACTCACTCAAAAATTTCTCGAATAGGCGCGCCGGTATTAAAACTAGGCATTTGCACATTGAGCAACACTGTAAGCGTGGGCGCAATATCGGTAATAGCAACGTGCCGAATGGTGGTTTTGCCTTTAGGTATTTTCCAACCGTAAAACAAAATGGGTACGTGCGTATCGTAGCCAAAAGGTGTACCGTGGGTAGTACCGCCTTTGTTCCAGTAATTGTCCAACCAGCCGGGTTTATGCACCAAAGTTACATCAGGACTACGGCGATAGTAATAACCGGCTTGCACAAATTGTCTGATACCCGAGGTGTATTCTTGGGTTTCCAAGTTTTCGCCGGTAAAGGCATCAAAAATTCCTTCACAATCGCGCATATATTTGGCTACAGTGGTTTGAAATTCGGCTAAATCCAATTTTTTCTGGGCAATCAATCTACGATTCAAATATATTTCTTTATCGGAGCTATAGCTTACCCAAGCATCTTGCCCATACACACTATTGAGATAAGTCTCGAGGCTTTGTACACAATTGCGAATTGACATATAGCCACCCGGCAATTTGTTGTCGGTCAAAAACTTGGGGTTGTTAGCCCCGGCGTGGTCAGCCGTCAAAAAAACCAAATAATTGTCTTCGCCTACTTCGCGGTCTAACATTTCAAAAAACTCTTCCAAATCTTTGTCCAAACGCAGGTAGGTATCTTGAATCTCGATGGAATTTGTACCAAAAGTATGCCCAATAATGTCGGTAGAAGAAAAGCTAACCGCCAAAAAATCGGTAAATTGTCCCTTGCCGAGTTTTTCGTCAATCAAAGTAGCAATTGCCAACTCTTTGACAATGGTATTGCCATAAGGCGTAATCGGCAACAACTCAAAAGCTGAACGTTTGATTTGGGCTTTGCTCATTTGCTCGCCGATTTCTTTGAGGTTGTAAGGAAATACCGGCTTAGTTTTTCCGGCTAAAAGCTGTTCGTAAGGTGTATCATCAGCCGTGCTTTCGGTGTATTTTTCAATCGGTAGCAAGGTATTCCAAGTTTCTTTCAAATATTTTTCGGCAAGTTTGCGCTCGTTAAATTTTTGTACCCAAGTCGGCAATTCTTGATAATAATAAGTGCTACTAATAAACTTTCCCGTGCCGCCATCGTACCAAAATGCGCCATTGGCAGCGTGTCCGGCAGGCAATACCGCCCCTCGGTCTTTGATGGAAATACCATATACTTTAGACTTAAAATTGGTAGCTATCCGCAGTTGGTCGGTAATGGTGGTTGCCAACAAATTGCGGGGCGATATATTGCCTGTTCCAATTTTGCTGCCTACCCCTTTTTCGGTAGAGTCGCTTACGCAATACATTTTTTTGCCATTTTCAAACCATTCATTGGCTACTATGCCGTGGTAGGCGGGAGTAGTGCCGGTATAAACCGAAGCGTGTCCGGGGGCGGTTTCGGTAGGCACATAGTTGTATTGGGCATTTTTGCAATGAAAACCTTGCTTGAGCAAACGTTTGAAGCCACCTTCGCCATATTTGTCGTTGAAACGGTATAAATAATCGACACGCATTTGGTCAATCACAATACCCACTACAAGTTTGGGGCGTTCAGTTTGCGCGATAAGTACCTGATTATCAATTAATTGAAGTAGTAATATCCAAATAAAAAATAGTTTTAGAACTTTCATTGATTTAAAAAGTATTTTTTGGAACTGCAAAATAAGTGCGAAAGGGCAAATAAACAATTTTTAGCTTTTAATGGATTCTTTAAACTCAATGTAACTTGCTGATTATCAATACTTTATAAATCTTTATCTTTTTGTTAATAATCCATTTTACTTTCTGACAAATACAGAAATCTCAAAGAAATGGTGATTTAGCCGCTAATAGCAATTAATATACCCCTAAAATGGATTTTGAAAGCTAATTTTAACGTGAATATTTTTATAACTAACTGATAATCAATTAGTTATATTAATTAAAATACACCTTTGAAAAAATAATTTAATATCCATAAAAATAAATTGTATAATTTGAATATTCTTAGAGCTTAAAGAATTGTCAGACCTTCGGTACAGACAATTCTTTAAGCTCTAAAAATTATTTTAATAAATTGATAATCAGCATTTTAAAAAAAACATTTAATTTGTATTTCTAAAATAAGTCTTTTTAATTTATAAATAATATTTGTATTTTTTTAATAATGCTTTAAAATATTCACGTTAATTTTACCACAAAGTTCACCAAGAATACCCACAAAGGTTCACAAAGTAAATGACTTCGTATTCTTTGTGTGAACTTAGTGGGCTTTGTGGTAAAAGAAAAAATACAATAAATGGCTGAAAATCAATAACTTATAATACTGCGCAGTAGTTTTTTGAATACAAAATATTTATTAATTCTGAAAATTGTAATTACTTGATAATCAATTATTTATAAAAAAAATCAGGCTCTTCACCACTTTTTAGGAATATAGAAAAAATATGCGACGACTTTGTCATTCTGAGCGTAGCGAAGAATCTGAGGTACTTGATAATCAACGCTTTAGAT
>JALONJ010000665.1 GCA_025455045.1 Microscillaceae bacterium
CACCAAGCTATCGCTTGGTTCATTAATGCTCAGAATCACTGAAATTGATAAATTTCAGAAAAAAGATTTTCACTCCTGAAAAGTGGTGAAGAACCAAAATAAATTATTAAAATCGGTCTTGAAAAAATATTTTGAATTGGATTAAAAAAAAAACAGCTTCCAGAATGTAATAAAATTCTAAGGTTAAGCTACTAATTCTTCATAATTATTCAATTGTTTTCAGATAATTATTCAGAAAGCCATTATTAATTTTGAATAATATAAACTTAAATTACTGATTATCAATTGATTATAAAATAATGAATGATTTTTAGAATACAATCAATTGCTCAAAATCCAATAAAAAAACCAATGAAAAATACGCTTAAGCTAATTCCTCTCTTGATATTAGCCGCCCTTGGAATTTTATTATACAGTTCTGCCAAAGCCCAAATGCCCTACAATCCTCCCAAAACTCCCGCCCAGCCGGTTACGAACCAAATGAACGGATTCAGCCTTACTGACAATTATCAGTGGCTGGAAGACAAAAAAGACCCCAAAGTAGTGGAGTGGACGCGCCAACAACACGACGCTACTATGAAGTTTTTGAATGAAACTTGCCCGCCGGTCAAAGGTTTGCGCGAGGAAATTCAGGCTTATCTTGACCGAGATATTGTCAGCCCAATGAGCCTAGTGGCTGACCGTCAGTTTTTTACAGTGAAGAAAAAAGGCGAATTACAACCCAAACTCTTTACCAAACTCAATGGCAAAGATGTATTACTTTTTGACCCTTTGAAAATTGACCCAAGCGGTAAATCTGCCTTTTCGGGCGTAAATTATACCGAAAAAGCCGACAAAGTAGCCATTGGTTTGCAAAACAAAGGCGCGGAAATCAGTACTTATTACATCGTCGATACCAAAACCGGCAAAATGGAAGGCAAAACCATTGAAGGCTTGCGCGGATTTAGCTGGTGCAAAGACGGCAAAAGTGCCTACATCACCGTAGGAACCAAAGAAATGCTCGAGAAACAAATTCCTTTGAAAACCTATCGCCACGTAATCGGCACTGACCGCTCAAAAGACCAATTTATCATTGCGCCCGCCGATGCCAAAAACTTTGCTTATATCTATGATACTTCCGAAAGCGATTTGACCTTTACCGGCGAAGGCGATTTTTACGCTACGCATACCCTCAAAGTCAAAAAAATCGGCTCTACCGAAGCTCCGGTTGAGATGTATGCCAGCAAGCAATACCAAGCCACGCCCAATGCCATTGGCGATAAAATTTATATCTATACCAATCACGAAGCCCCCAATTACAAGCTGATGGTAGCGGATAAAAACCAGCCCAAATTTGAAAATTGGCAGGTTTTATACGCCGAAAAAGAAACTGTAATGGACGGCTACACCATTACGCCTAAGTTTTTGTTGATTCAAGACAAAAAAGATGTATTGAGTCGCTTACTCTTACACGATTTGAATGGCAAATTTATCAAAGAAATCAAACTCCCCGAAGTAGCTAATGTATCCTACGCCAGTTATAACAAAGATGTAAAAGCCTTGTTTGTGGGGACAAGTTCGTTTACCAGCCCCAGCAAAATTTATCGCCTCAATCCTGATAAACTAGCCGACAATGATTTGAAATGGGAGCTTTTTTACGAACAACCTTCGCCCATTGATACCAAAAATATTGAAGCCAAAATTGATTTTTATACTTCCAAAGACGGCACTAAAGTTCCCATTTTTATAATGCACCGCAAAGGCTTGGACTTGAATGGCGAAAACCCAACTTTGTTGTATGGTTATGGCGGTTTTCAAGTGGGGATTAGCCCCAGTTATGTGGGTCTTACGGCTTCGTTTATCAATCGCGGAGGCGTATATGCGATCGCGGGCATTCGCGGGGGTGATGAGTACGGCGAAAAATGGCATTTGGACGGAATGATGGAGAAAAAACAGAACTGCTTTGATGATTTTATTGCCGCCCAAGAGTTTTTGATTAATCAAAAATATACCAACTCCCAAAAATTAGCCCTGCGCGGAGGCAGTAACGGCGGTTTGTTGATTGGGGCAATGCTGACCCAACGCCCGGATTTGTTTAAAGCGGCAATTTGCGCCGTGCCATTGTTGGATATGGTACGCTATCATAAATTTTTGATTGCCCGCTATTGGATTCCTGAATACGGCGACCCCGATAAAAAAGCAGATTTTCAGAATATTCTCAAATACTCGCCTTATCACAACATTCGCGTGGGTTTAAACTTGCCGACTACAATGGTTACGGCGGGTGAAAACGACACTCGAGTTGATCCTTTGCACGCCAAAAAATTTGTCGCCGCTTTGCAAAACAATGTGGGGCAAATCAATCCAATTTTGTTGTATATGGATTATGACAGTGGTCACGGTTCGGGCAAATCGACCGAGCAAACGATTTTTGACCAAGAAATTCAATGGCGTTTTGTGATGAATCAATTAGGGATGCCAGTTCAGTAAATCAGGAATCAAGATTGTTAGGCAATATAGAAAAAACCGAGCTATGCTCGGTTTTTTTGTTTGAAGAATGAGTTGATTTTTGGTTCTTTAAACCTTTTCAGAAATGAAAAGATTTTTTCTGAAATTTATCAATTTCAGTGATTCTTCGCTACGCTCAGAATCTAAAGCGTTGATTATCAAGTACCTCAGATTCTTCGCTACGCTCAGAATGACAAAGTCGTCGCATATTTTTTCTATATTCCTAAAAAGTGGTGA
>JALONJ010000207.1 GCA_025455045.1 Microscillaceae bacterium
ATTTTGCTTGGTAATGTTCAGAATCACTGAAAAGCGAGAGCTTTTCAGAATTCAATGGAATTCCCAAAGGCAATTCCTGAAAAGTGGTGAAGATCCAAGTGGTTTTTATAATCATTTGATTATCAGATAGTTATGTAAAATAAAATCTACTTTTTAAGAATCAAAGAATTATCTGTTCTTACCAGATAGGCTAATAATTTTTCATACTATCAATCTTCAAATCTGACAGATTTTTATCAATAATTGGCAGTTTTTATTCCTAAATAACAATTCAAAATGATAAAAAAAATCCTTAAAAATTATCAATGCGCCTTACGGCAAACATTCACAATTTTTAAGGAAATGAGTTATATTTTATCGATACAAAACTGCCTTACAAGCCTGTACGGTGCGCTTTACATTGGGCAAAATAGCTTCAATCAAAGTAGGGGCGTAGGGCAGGGGCAAGTCCATACTATTCACCCGATGAATGGGAGCATCAAGATAATCAAAAGCATTTTTTTGGACGTGATAAGTAATCTCAGACGAGATAGCCGCCAAGGGCCAAGCCTCTTCAACAATTACCAAACGATTGGTTTTTTTGACTGATTCCACAATTGCTTTATAATCAATCGGACGCACAGAGCGCAAATCAATCACTTCGGCAGAAATGCCTTCTTTTTCCAATTCAACGATTGAAGGCATTACTACTCGCGGAATCATTTTGCCAAAACTGACAATCGTAACATCTGAACCCGTTTTTTTGACATCGGCAACCCCAATCGGAATCAGGTATTCGCCTTCAGGAACTTCGCCTTTGTCGCCATACATCAATTCCGACTCCATAAAAATCACCGGGTCTTCGTCCCGAATCGAGGTTTTGAGCAAGCCTTTGGCATCATAAGGGTTGGAAGGTACTACAACCTTCAAACCCGGGGTATTGGCATACCAATTCTCAAAATTTTGGGAGTGTTGCGAACTCAGCATACCGGCATTGCCGGTGGGTCCGCGAAACACAATCGGCACCGAGTACTGCCCACCCGACATTGACATCATTTTGGCGGCACTGTTGATGATTTGGTCAATGGCTACCAACGAAAAATTAAAAGTCATAAACTCAATAATGGGGCGCAAGCCATTCATAGCTGCCCCTACCCCTATACCGGCAAAGCCAAGCTCGGCAATGGGGGTATCCAATACTCTATCCGGTCCAAACTCGTCTAACATCCCTTGGCTTACCTTGTAAGCTCCGTTGTACTCGCCCACTTCTTCGCCCATTAAAAACACGCTGGGGTCGCGGCGCATTTCTTCGCTTATCGCTTCGCGGAGGGCTTCTCTAAACTGAATTTCTCGCATATAAATTTGATTCTAAAATTCTAAGGTTCTTATGTTCAGCAATATAAAGGTTATGGCAAAACCCACAATTGAATGGGCAAATATAAAAATTTATTTCACAATTTATGTTTCCTTATTATTGAATTGCGGAGGGCTTAAGCCCTCCGCAATTCACAAAGACAAGTGGGTATCTTCTGCTTTTGGCGAACCCAATCCGGCGTGCATTATTCAATCGGTTTGTGAAGTTTTTAGAGTTGAGTTGAGCATCGCAAAACAGATGATTGCAAAACTTTTACAACCTATCATAAAATAGCAAAAATTGCATTAACTAATTGGTAATCAATGTATTAAACTTAGTATAACTTGTCCGCCTTTAGTGGAAGTGTTCCGCGTTTGGCGAACCAACTCATTACTACGCCGTTTTTAGCCAATTTTTAGCTTCTTTGTTTTTGTTAAAAACTTCAATGGTAAGCTGATGCCCGACCAAGCCTTGCAAAAGGTTTTTGGCAGACGAAGTTCCCAAAATATTTTTGGCATTGACCAAAGCGACTTTTTGCAAACCGGCTTTAATCAAGTTTGGGTAGTAATATTCCTCCAGCCAAAGTTGGTCGGTAGAAGCAATCGGCTTTTGCTCGGTATTGTCGCAAAGCCATTTGCTTATTTGACGATTCTTAAACTCTTGCAACAAAACCTCCAAAGGCTGGCGAAAGACCTCACCTTCTACTTTGGTCGTAAAATCCAACTTCCATTCCTCAAGTATAGTTTGGAGTTCTTCGTTATATTCAACTCTTAAAAAAGGGCTCTCAAAAATTATCATATAATTTTTCGTTCAAAATTTTAAATTAATTTAAAAATACAGCAATGAAATCGCCTCAGCTACGCAGACCGGCTTTTCTTGCCCTTCGCGTTCAAAAACTGCATTGACGGTCATTTGCACCCCGCCATTTTCAATATCTTGCAAAGCGGCCAAACTAGCTTTGAGACGAATTTTGCTATCAACCGGCACTGGAGCTGTAAATCGCACCTTGTTGGTACCGTAATTTACGCCCATTTTGCCGCCCTCGATTTTCCAGATTTTTTCCATCAGCATCGGCATCAACGACAAAGTCATAAAACCGTGCGCGATGGTCGTTTTGAAGGGCGAAAATTGCTTTGCCATTTCCACATTGACGTGAATCCATTGGTGGTCGCCGGTGGCTTCGGCAAATTGGTTGATGCGTTCTTGATTAATTTCAAACCAATCCGAAACGCCAATTTCTTTACCTACATAGGTACGGAGTTCGTCTAAACCTTTGACAGTAAGCATATTAGTAAAAATTTGAATATCTAATAAAAATCTTGTTTTACAAATTAACTACAAAAACTTAAGCCAAACAAAAAAGTTTATTGGGGTTTGACAAAACTTTTGCGCATAATTCCGGCACCAAAGCGTCCGGTTTTACCTCGGTCAAATCGTGCCGAATAGAAGATGTCGGAGTTTTCGTAGGTACAAAACCCGCTTACTTCAATATTTTGCGGTTGGACTCCCATTGCTATCAGTTGTTGATAATTGGCAAAAACCAAATCGAGATGGTATTTTTGGGTGTTTTCATTCCACCACAAATAGCCTTCTTTGCTCCCAAATGCTTGCTCGACGGCTTCAACCACCTCAGTACCGATTTCATAATTTCGAACACTGATGCAAGGCGCAATTCCTACCTTGATTTGGGCAGGGTCGCAGCCCAATTCATTTTGCATTTTTTGCACTACGGCTTGGGCGATTTGCAATACCGTACCGCGCCAGCCCGCGTGCGCTGAGGCAATCACCTGATTATCAGGCGAATAAAACAACAAAGGCACACAATCAGCCCCCAATGCCACCAGACAAATATCGGCTTGTTGGGTGATAAGTGCATCGGTATTGGCAATGCCGGTGTCATAAACCCATACGCCACTGCCTCGGTGGTGTGTATCAATGAGGGCAATGTTGGGGCTGTGGGTTTGCTTGGCAAATACAAAATTTTCCAAATCAGTCCCCATAATACTTGCCAACTTTTGGCGATTTTCGATGACGGTTTCCGAAGGCTCATTTACGTGCAAACTAATATTCATACTAGCCCAAGGTTGGGGGCTGTTGCCCCCTTGTCGACTTGAGACAAAGTGCTGAATATCAGGTATTTGACTCAAATGATTGAATTGATAATAAGTCAAATCAGCTTCTTGAATTTTTTTCACAGGCGAGTAAATTTGCGGTTTTTTACAATTGAATGACCGTAGCCGGATTGTTGGGCTGCCATTGGGCATCCATAATACTTACATTATAAAATCGGATGTCGCTCTCAACTTTGGCACCGTGACGCTCGTGAATATGCCCAAAAATATGAACTTTAGGTTTTACTTCCATCACGGCATTATACAAATCGCGGCAACCGGCTTGGATTCCCCAAAAAGCGCGGTCTAAAACGCCTTTGGGTGGGCCGTGGGTAATCAAAATATCGGTGCCATAGGGGATTTTGTTCCAATGTTCACGAATAGCCCGTCCACGCCCTACATTGAATGCCATTCCCAAGAACCAAGGCGTAACCGGCGATCCCCAGATTTTCAAACCATTCAACTCGATGCCCGAATCCTCGAGGTAAATGGCATTACTTAGCCAATCTTTGATTTTTTGGGGGTCTTTTTCCAATAAGTGGTCGTGATTACCGGCAATCACTATTTTATGGCGGTGTGGTAGCTCGCCCAGCCAAGCATTAAAATCTTGAATAACTGCCAAGTCTTTGCCTTTGTGGCAAATATCACCGGCAAATATCAATATATCGCCCACCGGTATTTCTACGCGGCGGTGATGAGTATGGGTATCAGAAAGACAAACCAGTTTCATTATGATTTGATTTAGGAATTAGGAATTTCATAACTTATTGATTTTCAATTATTTATATTTTAAAAATGTTCATTATTTGATATTCATTCCATAAAAGCCTTGGCAATTTACCTATTTAATTGGCAAGAAAACTTACATCATTGATCTCTTTTTCAAAAAATTTTTAACTTGGCACTTTTTTAGTTTTAACTTCAAATTATACAAATTTTTATGTATAAAAGGTAAAAATTGAAGGCTATTTAACTGATTCAATGGTTTCAAAACCCTTGCTGACAAATCAAAAACAACAAAATACAAGTCTATAATTATTTGATAATGAACAAATTAAGTTTTTATCTAATTTTTTCAATTTTATTTTTTCCTTTTCATCACGTTTTTGCGCAAAATAATGTAATAGTCATTGACAAGCAAATTTCGCAACTCAATTTAAGTAAAAATCAGGCTCTAGAGGTATATCCTGATAAAACTGGTACGGCTACTTTTGCCCTCATCAGCCAAGTCGATTTTCAAAAACAATTTGTGGCTTTGTCGAGTGTAGCAGATATTTACAATCCTGAGATTAAAAGTTATTGGTTCAAATTTCAGCTAAAAAATCTTAGTCAAGAGTCGGATTTTGCGATTGATATGCAAATGTGGGAGTATTCGGCAGTTTACTGGCGTGATTCTACCTCAAAAATTCACAAATATGAAAATGGGGTATTGACCCCTTTTGCCCAACGTCCAATTCGTTTTTGGGACAGAATGATATATTTACCTCTACAACTGCCTCACAATCAGAGTGGTACATTTTATATTCATTGCTATTCAAAATCCAATCAATTGAAAAGACTGGCAAGGGTTTTCAATTTTTTTGATAAAATGATTTTGAAAAAATACAATGAAGCCGCCGAAAACTACCGAATTTCTAATTTCTTTTTTAGTTTTTATGCCGGAGTGGTATTGATTATGGCAGTGTATATGTTCATTTTTTATGGATTTGTGCGCGATGTTACCTATTTGTATTTTTGTTTATTCTTGCTTCATCAGTGGCTTTATACTATGGTGGATAGCGGCTTGGCGGTAGCTTTTATTTATCCCAATTATCCCCAAATTGAGTATCCGATTATTTCTTACAGTTTGATATTTGTCTTTGTCTTTTTGTTGTTGTTTGTCCGAAGTTATTTGCAACTTTGGCATTATTTACCTACCTATAATCGGATTTTTTGGGGCTTGGCGGCTATTCTGGCGGGTTTTTATGTGGTCATTACCACAACTCAAATATCCTTGTCGATGTATGTCTTATTGGTAGAAATGCTAGGTATTGTGTTTATTTTTATTGCCAATATTTTATCTATTCGCAAGGGCTACAAACCGGCGATTTATCTATTGCTTGCCGATGTTTTTTACTTGTCGGGGGTACTAGCCACCATTGTAATCGGCACGCAACTCAGCCATATCAGCGAAAAAATCCCGATTTTGAATTTGTTTTTGTATGTAGGCAGTATCTTACAAATTACTTTGTTTGCTACCGGCTTGGCTTATCGCTACAATGCAATGCGCCGCGAGATAGAAACCCAAACCCTTGAAAATGAGCGCATTGTGAAAGAGCAGAACCAAATGCTAGAGCAAAAAGTAAAAGAGCGTACCTCCGAACTCAATGAGGCCAATGAAGAACTCCGCACCATTGAGGAGGAACTTCGCCAAAATATGGAAGAACTAGCCACCGGCAAAGAAGCCCTCGAGCAGGCTTACAAAATCATTGAAGAAAAAAACCTGATTTTTACCCACAGCATTCGCTCTGCCGAGAAGATTCAGCACGCCATTTTGCCCTCCGAAGCCGAGCTAAAAACCTATTTTGCCGACCATTTTATCATTTATGAACCCAAAGATGTGGTTTCGGGTGATTTTTATTGGCTGGCTCACCAAGCCGACAAGACCTTTGTGGCTTGTGTCGATTGTACCGGACACGGTGTACCCGGAGCATTTATGTCTTTGATAGGCAATGCTTTGTTGAATGAAATAGTCAAGGAGAAAAAAATTTATGAAGCCCACAAAATTCTTGAGTATTTGCACTTGGAGGTCAATAAAGCCCTGCGCCAACAAACCGGCAACAGCATAGAAGGTATGGATATGGTGATGTGTGTTTTGGAAAAATGGGAAGACCAGAGCTATAGTTTACAATATAGCGGCGCAAAAAATCCGATTTTTTATAGCTCAGAGGGTAAAATACAGACTATTTTCGGCGATAGAATTGACATTGGTGGGTATCAAAAAGGCTTATTTCGTACTTTCACTCCTCACACAGTTCGTTTGGCGGCTCAAGATACCCTCTACTTGTTTACTGATGGGTATATAGATGCGCCCAACCCCAAACGCCGCCGAATCGGTATCAAACAATTTGAAGGAGTGCTGTCAAACATTCAAAACTTGCCCCTAGCCCAGCAAAAGCAAACTTTGGAAAAAGTACTCCAAGACCACACTCAAGACACTTTGCAAAGAGATGATATAACCGTGTTGGGTTTGAAGTTGCGGTAGGAACTAGAAATTGATAATAGGAGTTGTATAAATACTTGGTTGTCAGTTAATTATATTTTGATAAATGTTACTTCCGAGCAATTCCTACTTTAAAATAAGTAAGTAAAAATTTGATACTTGAATTTTTTTATTCAAAAAATAAGCTAAAAAGAGAGTTTGGAAGAGCTGGTTTTTGTTCAAATAATACTACTGTACAAATTTCAAATTAGAAGGTATAAACCATTGATAATCAATACTTTGCGCCTTAGCGTCTTTGCGTGAAAATCATAAATGTATAGCAGTATTTGTTCAAATACACCTCCTTTCGTAATAGCCTGATTATGAGCCGATTGCGATATTTTTTAAGCTCAACCAATTGCGTACTTCCAAACCTTCTTTGACATATTAAAATTTAAAACCAAATCTAAATACTGCCAAAAAGGCAATGGCTGGAGCTAGATTTTGAATAGCGGCAAAACCTTAATAAAATCACCATATTCATTAGCAAGGCTTATGATATTTATTTGTAAATAGCTGATTATCAATGTATTAATAAAACTATAACACAACCTTTAGGCTGTGTTACATTCTTATTTGTCAAAGGTCAAAGATTATCAGGGTATTATATTATTTTAAATATTTGATGTGAAATTTGATTATTCGTTGGAGGCAAGATACAATCAATAAATTGTGCCTTAGTGTCTTAGTGTTCTGACCATTAAAAACTGTCGGGTAAAATGATTTAGCCAATCATCATTAAAGTTTTTTACCCAATATGCCCATTTTGTTGGTAAAAATAGCACACAGATGACGCGGATTAGACAGATAAGTACGGATTTATCAGTGCAAATCCGCCTAATCCGCGTCATCTGTGTTCTAAAAATACATCAAATACTACCCAACAGTATCAACCTGATAAAACACTTAAGAATGAATAGTGAGTAATGTAAAATGAAAAGCTATGAAAATTGCCCGGCTTTGATTGTGATTTTTCGCTTTGATTGCTAGTTTTGGATTTTGTTGTAACAAACTATCAAACATTGTCAAAGGTATCAGCCCTTAGAAGCTAGGCTTATTAAAAAAACAAGCAATCAATAAAAAGTAAAAAATCTCTTTGCACAAGCATTTTTTTTGCTTAACTTGTTCCCTCAATAAACTAAAACAAGCTTATTAACCTTTGATAATCAATCAATTATGATTTTTCCTAACGCAATCTAAAACCTCAAAGAAAATATGCAAAAAAAACTACTTTCCATTGTATTGTTATGGGTGGGTATAAGTTTAGGCAATTTTTTGTCGGCACAACCCGAATTGAACAACCGCAGCGAAGTGGACAAACTCAAAATGCTATTGGACCAATACCACGTAAGTCCGCGCCCGTTTGATGACCAACTCTCGAAGGATATTTTCAAACAATTTATCCAATTGCTCGACCACACCCACAAGTTTTTTACCCAAGCTGACCTCAATCAATTCAAAAAATATGAGTTATTGTTAGATGATGAACTAAATGGCAGTCCATCGGGTATTTTGACGGCTGTAGCTCCCATTTACAAACAAAGATTGCAAAACGCACAAAAACTCATTGAGCAATTTACCGCCAAACCTTTCAATTATGAAATATCGACTACCCTTACCCCGCCATCTTCCAAAGTATGGGAGTTTTTGCCCGATGAAAAAGCCCTGAGCGACTTGTGGGAAAAAATCTTAAAATACCGCACTCTCGGTTTGATTTTCAATAAAATTGGGGATAAAAACCTCCAAAATTTGACTCAAGACAAAGTTTTGGCAAATGAAAATGACTTGCGCCAAAAAGTCAAATTGATGGAAAACCGTAAAATTAAACGTATTTTGGAACACCCCGAAGGCTTTGAAAAATATGTCGCCTCACGGTTTTTGCTGGCAATTACTTTGAGTTTTGACCCTCATTCGGCGTATATGACGCTTACCCAAGCCCAAAACTTCAATGCCGGACTTGCTACTGAATCTCTTTCATTTGGCATTGACCTCAGCGAAAACGAAGAGGGTGAAATAGAAATTGACCGCATTGTACCCGGCGGCTCGGCTTGGCGGTCAAACGAATTGCACAAAGGCGACAGAATCCTGAAGCTAAAATGGGAAAACCAACCCGAAATCGACCTTACGGCGGCTGAAGCCGACGAAGTAGAGGATATTTTGGAACAGACCAACCAAGGTAAGCTGGAGATTTGGGTGCGTAAAATCAATGGTACCCAAAAAAAAGTGCAATTGGTCAAAACCAAAGTACGAGAAGATGAAAATATTGTCAAAAGTTTTGTAATTAATGGCAATCCCAAAATAGGGTATATTTCTTTGCCCGGCTTTTATGACGAAGTAGAAGGCTCAGATGGCGTGGGTTGTGCCACCGATGTAGCCCGCGAAATCATCAAAATGAAAAAAGAAGGAGTACAAGGTATTATTTTGGATTTGCGCAACAATGGCGGCGGTTCTTTGCACGAGGGCATCAATTTGGCAGGTATTTTTATCAATGAAGGACCGTTGGTGGTTTCTTTGACCAAAGGCGAAAAACCCAGCGTACTCAAAGACCTCAATCGCGGAACTGTATATGATGGTCCTTTGGTTTTGCTGACCAATCGCCAAAGTGCTTCGGCATCGGAGGTGTTGGCGGCGGCTTTGCAAGATTATAAACGGGCAATCATTGTGGGTTCACAAACTTTTGGCAAGGCAACCGGGCAAAGAATTTTTCCGATAAGCGGCGAAAGCAACTCAGCAATCCCCAGCACCGCGCGGGAGCGGAGTTTTGCCAAAATCACTACTTTGAAGCTCTACCGAGTTACGGGCAAAACCGCCCAACTCAAAGGTGTAGAACCCGATATTTATATTCCCGATGTTTTTGATGGTTTGGATTTTGGCGAGCGTGAAATGCCTCAAGCCCTCGCTTCGGATTCTATTGCCAAAAAAGTATATTTTACGCCCTTGCCCGAGCCACCTATCCCCGAATTGCGCCAAAAAAGTGCCGCCCGACTGCAAAACAATGCTTATTTTAAACAAATGAAGCAAATAACTCAATCCTTGGAAAATTTGGATAAACAAAGAGAATCGGGCGTGCCTCTACATTGGAAAAATTTTGGCGAGTGGTACGGCAATTATCAAAAAGTATGGCAAGAATTGCGAAGTGGACTGGAGGCAAATCCGGCTAACTTGACAATTGACAACCTGACCGCCGACAAAGCCCTGCTCAATATGGATAAATACGGCAAAGAAATCAATGATAGAATGTTGCAAAACCTCAAAACTGATAACCAACTTGCCGAAAGCTATCAGGTTCTCAAAGATTGGCTGGAAAAATAATCAGCGTTCAAGGATTTTCAGATTTCTTGTTTCTAGTTCCGAGTTTTTAGTTTTGCAAAATTATTTCCCAATTTGATAGACTGTCATCTTATATGGAACTTAGTTGAATGGCTATCTCATTGAAAAACATCTACAATTATTTGAAAATCAATCAATTATGATTTTCCCTATCTTGTATTCCTCCCTCTCTTTCAGAGCTAATCTCCCTACAGAAAAAAAGTTGGGAAACGCTTGTATAAGTACAAATAAATACAGTATCAAATTTTACTTGTTCATTTTAAGAATTTACCTTT
>JALONJ010000666.1 GCA_025455045.1 Microscillaceae bacterium
TCTTCGGAGCTTCACTCGGTAATTTCACCAAGCTATCGCTTGGTTCATTAATGCTCAGAATCACTGAAATTGATAAATTTCAGAAAAAAGATTCTCATTACTGAAAAGTGGTGAAGAAATGATTTTTTTCAAAGGTGTATTTTAATTAACATAAATAATTGACCGTGTCTGCCTCTGGCTGAAAATCAGGTAATTAAATAATTCCTAATTCCCAATTCTTAACTCCTAATCAAAATCTATGCTCCAAAAATACAATCCCCAGAACGAAAACATCTTGATTTATGTAGGTGGCGAACTAAAAACCCGCGCCGAGGCTAAGGTTTCGGTATTTGACAGCTCGGTTCAGGGTGGTGATGCAGTGTGGGAGGGCTTACGTGTGTATAAAGAAGGAATTTTTTGCCTCGACCGCCACCTCACTCGCCTGCAAGAATCTGCCAAAACGATGGCTTTTGCCCATATTCCGAGCCAGACCGACCTCAAAAAAGCTATATTTGCTACGTTGCAAGCCAATGGAATGAGTCAAGATACACATATTCGCCTGACCTTGACTCGTGGCGAAAAAATAACTTCGGGAATGGATCCTCGCCTCAACCAAAAGGGCAGTTGTTTGATTGTATTGGCAGAGTGGAAGCCTTTGGTTTATGACAATGAAAGCGGTATTCGCGTCATCAGTTCCACCATTCGGCGCAACAATCCGCAGTTTGTAGATTCCAAAATCCATCATAACAACCTGATTAACAATATATTAGCGAAAATTCAAGCCAATTTTGCCGGGGTAGATGCCGCCGTAATGCTTGATAACAATGGCTTTGTAGCCGAGTTGAATGATACCAATGTGTTTTTGAGCAAAAACGGCAAATTATATACCCCCTTTGCTGATGCCTGTTTGCACGGAATCACCCGTAGTTTGGTGATAGAACTAGCCGAGTCTTTGCAGATTCCGATTGCCGAAAAAAACCTGTCCTTGACGGAGTTTTACACGGCTGATGAAGTATTTGCCACCGGCACAATGGGCGAGCTGACTCCGATTGTAGAGATTGACGGTCGCAAAATTGAGAATACTTCGGGCATCAGTATATTGCCGCAATTACAAAAGGCTTTTCGGGCGATTGTGCCACAATACTGTGAAAAACTGGATTTTTGATGGCAATTTTCGTGGTAGAAATTCTAAAAGGAATTAGGAATGAATAATTACGAATTAGGAATTATATAAATCATTGATTATCAGCAGATTATATTTCTTAGCTGTTTACTTTATTTTAAAGCTATTACAAAGAATATTTGATTTTTTAGAATTTTGACAAATGAGTTTTTGCCGTTGTGGTGGGTAGAAAAACGCTGACGAATTTTGAAAGCCATTTAAAAGCTAATTTTCAGCGTTTCTCGTTACCAACAACCCCGTAGGGAATTAATAGATTTTATAATCGTAAGCCCTTGATAATCAATTACTTAGCTTGTTATTTAGTTTTATAATTTTTTAATCTTCCATTGTAATCCATACTCTTGCTTCTTCCATAGTAGCAAAAAACTGCCGATTTTGTTGTTCTTCTTTGGCAATTTGGGCGTTGACTTGTTTGATACCAAAACGGGTAAACACATCTTTGGGGGTGATGAGGGCGCGCTTGACTTGCCAATGGTCGCGGGTAAAATGAAGTGAGGCGTGTGCCGCATAATCTTGGTCTTCGGTGCTAATTACTCGGTGCTCACTAAGGTCGGTGATGGTGCGTTTGACATCGTGTTCAGCCATCAAAGCCAATATTTTATCTACTCCGGCTCTAAACTCCTCGCTAGAGGTAAACCCTCGCCAAGTAACAATCATAGCCGATATTTCGTCGTCAAGTTCTATTTTTAGGTGTTCGGTTTCGTAAAGAATCATATTTTTTGCCCAAGATTTAGAAAACGTGATTGGTAAAACAATAAACAATATTATATTTTAATTTTTGACCATCAAAAAAAACTTCTTTGGTCAATATTGGCGATTTAGGCAATAAAGATAGCCATAAAAATATTTTTTTGAAATGAAAATCTAAAATTAAGCTGGATATTATGCGTGATGAAAATAAAAAAAATGAGTTAAGCTCCTTATAATCAATAATTTAGCGTTTTTTAAGGCTCTCAATAATACTGCTATACATTTTTTAATTTGCCAATAAGTGTTCTGACCCTTAAATACTGTCGGGTAAAATGATTTGGCTAATCATCTTTAAAGTTTTTTACCCAACTACGCCATTTTGTGGTTAAAAATGGATCACCGATGACGCGGATTATACAAATAAGTACGGATTTATCGGGGCAAATCCGTCCAATCTGCGTCATCTATGGGCTAAAAAAACCAGCCAGTACTACCAAACAGCATCAACCTGATAAAACACCAAAACACAATTGATTGACTATGTCTAGTCTCTAGCGGATTATTAGTACTTTGCGTCTTTGCCCGAAAACAGAATTGTATAGGGTGCATTTCAAATTTACTACCTATCACCCTCTCTTTCGGAGAGGGCAGGGTGAGGCAAAAGAAACGCGTAAATTTGAAATGCGCCCATTGTATAGCAGTACTGTAAAAAGCCAATACTTTGAGCTAATTAATTGATTATCAAGTATTTACTATACAAAAAAAGACTAGGAACAGCAATTCCCACTGTAAAATAATTGAACAAAACTTTTATATTTTAACTTTTATATTTATAAAAATAACAAAATATATAAGTAATTGATAATCAGCA
>JALONJ010000208.1 GCA_025455045.1 Microscillaceae bacterium
CGAAGTGAAGAATCTAAAGCGTTGATTATCAAGAGTTTCAGATTCTTCGCTTCGCTCAGAATCACTGAAATTGATAAATTTCAGAAAAAAGATTTTCACGCCTGAAAAGTGGTGAAGAACCATTTATAATTTATAAAGTATTGACAATCAGTTGTTTATTTAACTCCTAATTCCAAATTGCATACTACTGTACAATTCGATTTTCGCACAAAGACGCTAAGGCGCAAAGTACTGATAATCAATGGCTTAGTTTCCTTAGCTTCTTAGTAGTCAAAAAAATGTACATTAGTATTTCCAAATTGTTAATTTCTAATTCCTAAACATAAAACCCTATATCAATTCATACATTACACTTTGGTTTTCAAATAAGCCAATAAAACTTCCAGCCCTCTTTCAAAATTATGATTATTGGGTATGATAATGTCGGCTTCGTATTTGTGTGGCACAATATATTTTTGGTATGCCGGAAATACGTGGTATTCATACCGATACAATACATCGTGGAGGTCGTAGCCTCGTTCCTCATTGTCGCGCAAAATTCGGCGTTTCAAACCAATGTGGTCTTCTACATCTACAAATATCTTCAAATCAAAAAGATTGCGCAATTGGTCGTGGTGAAATATAAACAAACCCTCCACAATAATAATCGGAGCGGGGCGTAGGGTAATGGTTTCGGGTATTTTGTCGGGATTATTGAAGGTATATTCTTGTTTTTGAATGATATTACCGGCTTTTACCTGCAAAATATCTTGGTAATATTTGTCCAAATTGATGGCAAAAGGCAAGTCAAAATTGATGATTCCATTGTCATCTACTTGCTGTTGTTCAAGTGGATAGTAGTAGTTATCCTGCGAAATCAGGCAAATCTGCTCAGACGTAAAAGCCTCACAAAGCTGTTTGAGCAAAGTAGTTTTACCCGAACCGCTTGCGCCAATAATACCGACAATAAAGGGCTGAAAATCCATCTTCAAATTTAGAAATTTTCGAGAGTAAAATTTGCAAATTATTTTTTATTATAGTCAATCAAAAGTGTTTTTTTTGACAGAAATAGCCTGATTCAACTTCGGTAATTAAATAATTCCTAATTCCTTAGTAACAGGGAAAAAAAATAATGCGTACAATATTTTTTAGGAACAAGAATAAAATAAAGTAAACAATTGAATTTATGAATTAATTGATAATCAATGGATTACATTAGCACATCAGCCCATCTTATAATTAACTCATTACTTAGTAACCTATTGATGCGCCTCGCCTCTGGCGGGTTTTTAAGTAATTACAAAAATTATTCACGCTACATTATTCACTATTCATTCCTTATCAACTATTTATCTAAAATCTATTTTTCATATTTTGTCAAAAAATCGACCAATTGTTGCAAAGCCCGCCCTCGATGACTAATCGGATTTTTCTCTTCCATTGTCATTTCGGCAAATGATTGGGTGTAGCCTTGCGGCAAAAAAATCGGGTCATAACCAAAGCCTCCCTCCCCGCGCTTTTGCAGCAAAACTTCGCCCTCTACAATACCCGTAAATTGATGCTCTATTCCCTTGATAATGAGCGTAATCACACTTTTGAAATGCGCTTGTCGTTGGGTAGTATGAGCCAATTTGTGCAACAAAAAATTGATATTATCTTCGGCTACCCTACTTCCCGAATAATAAGCCGTATGAACGCCCGGCTCTCCGTTCAAGGCATCTACCAGCAAGCCCGAATCATCGGCAAAGCAATCTACCCCAAAATGCTCCCAAATATAACGCGCTTTTTGGTGCGAATTGCCCTCAATGGTATCGGTCGTTTCGGGCAGTTCGGCGGTACAACCAATGGCATCTAAACCAATTATCTCGAATTTATCGCCCACAATTGCCTGAATTTCTGCCAATTTATGTTCGTTTCGACTCGCAAAACAGAGTTGCATACAAATACAAAGGTTTAAAAATTAATGATTTAAAGCCAACAAATGGGCGTTTAAGGAATTGGGAATTAACAATTAGGCATTAGAAATTATTTAATTACCTGATTTTCAATTAATTATATTTTTAAAAGTGTCAGTTTATTTTGCATTTTTTACTAAAGGACAAAAATATCCATCAAAAAAATGCTTGATTCATTTTGCAAATTTCAAGAATAAGCATCTAAAATCAATTTTTATAGTTAGGTATTAAAAAATATAACTAATTGATAATCAATTAGTTATAAAAAATATTATTATTTAATAATCCTCATCAACTCTACTACATACACCACCGGCGACTTACCCGGCACCGGCTTACCGGCTTTGCCTTTATTGCCAAACGCCAATTGTGAGGGTATAATGATTCTTCTGATTTCGCCCTCTTTCATCAAAATCAAGCCTTGGCGCAAGCCTATAATCAATTCTTTGTTGTTGGTATCGGCTTCGGATTTATTGAGGCGAAAATTGATAATTTCTTGGCTAAAAAACGGTGTGGAGAGATTGCTTTCATAAGTCAAATATTGGGCATTGACAATTCGAACCTGCACCGAGTCGGTAGCCGTAGCCTGCGCATTGGCGGCAGGGGCGGCTGTCTCAATTCTTGAATAAAAATAGTCGATACCAAATGTAGTTCTTACAGTATCGGTCCAAGCATTGGCTTTGATATAATCCAACATCCGCGTTTTTTGCGAGCGCAAAGGCACAATTTCATAAATCAAAGGGGTATAAGGCAATATGTCGTAGGTATTATTTCGGAATGAGCCATTCTCGCCATAAGCCAATTTGGAAGGCATCAATAGTAGGGTTTTGCCATTGTAATTGGTCAATCTTACCCCTTCGGCAAAGCCGTCGATTACCGAACCACCCTCACTCAATTTTTTAGCCACTAAAGGGAAAACAAAAGATGAATCACTGGAAGTTTGAAAAACTGTGCCTTCGGCAAACTCCAGCACATAGTTTACGACTACATCTTCGCCGTTTTGGGGGGCATAGTTGGGCGTACCTAAGCTAATCCGTTTGTATTTTAAGCCCGAATCGGTCGTAGCATCAAGGGTGATATTCTTTTTGGCAATATACTTAGCTAGGCGTTCTTCTTCATCTATGACATCTAAAATTTCAATATCATATACCAATACCGAGTAGGGTGGAATCACCGATGTACCATTTGCCCCAAAAGCCAAATAAGAAGGAATAAAAACTTGGGCTTTTTCACCCTCTTTCAAGATTTTGAGTACTTCTTCCAGTCCGGCGGAGATACTGGGGCGAATCCGCACATTGCTAAACAACCAATAATTGTCGGGGCGGTTCAAAAACCGGCTGGTGCTATCTACTATGGTCATTCTTTCGCCCAATAAGCGCGTAGTAAAATGCACAATAACCGAGTCGCCGGTTTTGGCAACTTTGCCGGTGGTAGCCCGGGTAATTACATAATACAAGCCGGAGCCGGAGCCGGTAGCTGTCAGGTTGTTATTTCTGATATAATCTTGAATTTGCCGGTCATTTTCGGCACGGGCATCTTGCGACAAATCCACATTATCTACATAGCAACTTTGCAGCGCAACCGCCATTAACAACAGACCGATTGCCATTAACTTATTTAACATATCTTATTGATTTTCAGTTGATTATATATTATTTTGAGTTATGAATTCAGAGTTATTAGTTATGAGATTTGAAGACCATTCTACCATCTGACCATTTGTTCACCTTATTTTTACCAATTCTACCTCAAAGATGAGTATGGCGTGGGGAGGCACTAAATTTCCCATTCCTTCTGCACCAAATCCCAACTCAGAGGGTAAAAAAAAAGTGGCTTTACTGCCCTCTTGCAACAGGGCAAGCCCCTCGTCCAAGCCCAAAGGCAGAGTATTGCCCAACACAAATTCGGTATTGGCATCTGAACTGTTATAAATAGTGCCATCTAAAAACTTGCCCACATAATTGACACTAATGGTATCGCCCTCTATGGGAGATTTGCCCGCGCCTGTTTGGGTAAAATAATAACGCAAACCACTGGCGGTCTGCAAAATTTGTAAGTTTTTTTGTTTTTTTACCAAACTGTCCAAATATTTACTGATTAATAAACTATCGGCTCGGCGTTGCGCTTGGAGATTTTTTTCCAATTCTTGTTTGATTTCGGCTTTGCTGCGGATTTTTAGGACTTTGACCGTGTATTTGACTTGAGTGCCGGAGGGAGTTTTGGCAGTTTTGAGAAATCCCGATTTATTGACCAAAGAATCAACCCGTATCCAAAAAGCCAAGCTGTCGCCTTCGGCAACTTGGGCAAAAATATCTTTGAAATATTCTTTCCCAATAAAAAAATCACTTTCAAAAGGCAGTTCTTGAATACCCGTTTTGCCCTCGCGGTAGGTATTGCGAATAATAGAATCTTGATGATTTTGAATAATGAGGTGAAAAGTGATAAGGTCGCCGGATTGGGCTTTTTTATTTTTAGAATTTTGTTGAAAAAATATATATTTTACCCCACTTGGGGTAGTTTTTTCGCTGCCAAGCCACGAAGTTGTACTAGCTTCGCCCCCGCCACAAGCCGACAAAGTCCAAGCTACCAAAAGAATATAAGTAGCTGATTTACAAGAACTTAACCACCAAAAAAGTGCGATATTTTTTACCATAAATTTTGCGCCAACAACTTTTCTTTGTATTGCGGGAGCAAACTTAAGAAATCTTGTTCAATTTTTTCGACTGTAGTACTACAATTACAGCCCGCCGCATTTTGATGCCCGCCGCCGCCAAAGTGTCTTTGGGCTAATTCATTGACGGCAAAATCGCCCACCGAGCGAAAAGATATTTTTACACAATCGTTGCGCTCAATAATCACCGCCGCCAAAGCAATGTCTTTGATAGATAGGGCATAATTGACCAAGCCTTCGGTATCGCCCAGTTCGGCGTGATAAGTGTCTAGCTCGTCTTGGGTAATGGTAAAATAAGCCGTGCGATACTCAGGTAGCACCTTAAGTTTTTCTTTCAAGACATAACCCAAAAAAAACATTCGGTCAGCCGAGTGGCTGTCGTATATCAATCGTTGGACTTTGTTGAAATCAATCCCCAAATCCATCAATTCTGCCGTAACCAACAGCGCGTTTTTGCTAGTAGAGGAGTGTTTGAACGAAGATGTATCGGTTACAATGCCGGCATAAATCAACTCACCCATTTTTTTATCCATCAGCAATTTATCGCCCTCCAAGTCAATCAATTGATAGATTAGCTCGGCGGTGGCAGAGGCTTTGTCGTCCCAGAATACAAAATCGGCGATTATTTCGGGATGTTTGTGGTGGTCAATCAACACAGTTTTGGCGGCAGAGTCGCGCACCATTTCTGCCAAACCTTGTAAGCGCGCCAGAGCCGAAAAGTCTAAACAAAAGATGACTTCGGCTTCCTGAATATGTCGCTGACAAAGCGGTTTGTTGGCTTCGCTATAGACCAAAACTTCCCCATTGCCATTCATCCAATACAGAAAATTGGGGTATTCGCTGGGTACAATTACTTGGGTCTGATGACCTTTTTTCTTCAAATAACGGTCTAAGGCTAAACTTGAACCCAATGCATCAGCATCGGGATTGTGATGAGTCGTGATAACAACTTTACGGGGTTTGCTCATCAATTGTTGATAACCCTCAAAATTTTGCATTCAAATACACCTAAAGAGGCAGTTAATTCTTGGTAACTTTTGTGTCGTTATGATAATGCAAAGGTAAATTAAAACTTAATACAATCTCCTCATTTTATTTGCATTACCTTACCCAAGTAGGAATAAGTGAAGAAATGAATTATACTTTTACAACGTAAAATAGGACAAAAACGTTCTAAAACTTTGTTTTTATGCCCCACGAAATTTTTGAATTTCAGCAAAGTTTAAAACTTTGCCGAAGTCAAAGTTTCGGTACCTCAGTCTTGGGCGGCTGAAAGAAACTTTATTGGCACTGACCGGCAAAAATCTTTGGTACAATCATTAAAAATCCTAATTTTGAAAACAAAAAAATATTGATATGAGTAAACAAGTAATTAATAGCAACAACGCTCCTCAACCCATTGGTCCGTATAGTCAAGCTATTTTGATTGACCGCTTTTTGTTTATTTCGGGGCAAGTATGCAGTGATGCCTCTGGCAATTTTCACAATGGCAGTGTAGAAGAAGAAACGCACCAAGTAATGAGCAATTTGAAAGCAATCTTGACCGAAGCCGGTATGGACTTCTCAAATGTGGTAAAAACCACCATTTTCTTAAAAAATATGGACGATTTCCAAACGGTCAATCACGCCTATGGTTCTTATTTTAAAAAGAATCCTCCGGCGCGGGAAACGGTAGAAGTAAGCCGCTTGCCCAAAGACGTAAAAGTCGAAATATCAATGATTGCCGCTATTAGTGCCAGTGATGACTATATGAATTAAAAATTATAAATCTTATAAGGTGCTAAAAAACCTTATAAGATTTGCTTAAACTTATTTTGAAATCTACCAATTCATAAAAACGTAATCAATTGACAATCAATTGATTGTGGAATTTTTAATTCCTAATTCCTTAACTCCGTTTACTCAACCAAGCGATTGTAATATTCTAGACTTTCAATCATTAGGTTTTCGGTTACGGCTTGGTCATAATTGGCTTCGCCGATTTGTGCCAACAGACTGAATTTGACTTGTCCGCTTAGGTTTTTTTTATCTTGATAAGTCAAAGCCAAAATTGCCTCAAAGTTTTCGGGTTGTAGATGAATTGGTGGATATATTTGCCCAATCAATTGGCTAATTGCCTGTAAATCAGATACTTGCAAAAAACCCTGCCGATGCGCAATGTAGGCTTCACAAATCATTCCGATAGCTATAGCCTCCCCGTGTAAGAGCCTTTGTGCCGGTATCTCGAGATAAAAACTCTCAATCGCGTGTCCTAAAGTATGTCCAAAATTGAGAATTTTTCGCAAGCCCTTCTCGGTGGGGTCAGCCGCCACTATTTGAGCTTTGATAGCCACCGAGTGTCGGATAAGGTCTAAAATCGATAAATTGGTCAGCAATGCCCGAATCGATGGGCGATTTGTTGGATTGTGTGCCAAGATTTGCGTGAGTTTTTGCCATTGTTTGGCATCGGCAATCAGACAGTGTTTGATAACTTCGGCAAAACCCGAACCCAACTCTCTCTCGGGCAGAGTTTGTAAAAAATCGGGAAATATCCATACTGCCAAAGGGTCTTGAAAAACTCCAATATGATTTTTAAACCCTTGAAAATCAATGCCCAACTTACCGCCTACACTGGCATCAACTTGCGAAAGTAAGGTAGTAGGAATTTGCACAAAATCAATCCCCCGCTTGTAGGTTGCGGCACAAAAGCCCCCCATATCACCAATGACCCCTCCCCCCAAATTAATCAACAAAGATTTTCTATCCATCTGATAATCAGTCATTGCTTGCCATATTTGCGCACAAGTCTGGAGATGTTTGGATTCTTCTCCACTAGGTATTTCAATCAAAAGATGTTTGGGTAGGTATTCTTTGAGTTTAGGATAACAATATTGGAGCGTGTTTTCGTCGACCAAAACTGCGATTCTTTGCGCCCGATAGGGTTGAATAAATGACTGAAAATCAATATATTGCTCCGAAAAATGTACGTATGGCAATGTCATAAGGCTTAATGGTGGAATGGTGTAAATGGTGGAGTGGTGTAAATCGTGAAATATTTTAAAATAGTGTAAGGGTGCAAATCTAAACCAAAGCCCCTAAAAAGTGGGGATTAGGCGGTAAAACTTTCATCAGTCTTAGGGTATTAAGGGCAAATATTCTAAAACAATGACACTTTTTAAGGTGTTTTGTCGTAAAAGCGATAAGAAATATAGAATGGAATTAGGAATTAATAATTAGAAATTAGGAATTATACAAATACTTGATTTTCAATTAACAATAGTTCGGACAGTTTCTAGTGCCGAGTTATTTGCTAAGTATCTGATAATCAGCCAGTTACACAAAATACTTGAAATAGCATAACTTGTTGATTATCAATTACTTACGAAAACTTTCCGAAGTATTGAGTTAATTATGTTTTTAAAAATTTTACTTTAATATTTATATCTATATCCCACTTCATAACGAGGAATTTGCAAATCCCTCACTACACAATGGGAGTGTTCTCAAACATTGAATAATCATAAAACCCTGATTATCAGAGAATTATGAAATTTCAAAGTCCAAAGTCAGAAATCAGAAATCGAAAATTAAAATAAACCATTTATGCAAAGACGAGAATTTATCCAAAAATTGCCCTTTTTGAGTGCTATTCCCTTCTCTTTGAGCGGAGTGCCTTTCAAAATTTTATCCAATCAAAATCATCCGGTATTCAAAGAAAAAAAATACGGTGATTCCCAAAATGTGTTAATTATTTTGCAATTGCACGGGGGCAACGATGGCTTGAACACGGTGATACCTTTGGCGCAATATGACCAATATTATAATTTTCGCCCCAATTTGGCAATCCCCGATAGTGGTCGCCGAGCTTTGATTCGTTTGGATACTACCTTGGGCGGCAATCAACAAGTCGGTTTGCACCCCGATATGATTGGAATGAAACAACTCTACGACCAAGGGCGACTTTGCATTGTGGAAGGCGTGTCGTACCCCAATGCCAATGGCTCGCATTTTCGCGGGCGCGACATTATGTTTATGGGCGGTGGCTCCGATGACCACTATTCCAATGGCTGGATAGGCAGATACATCGAAGCCGAACTTGCCGAAGAAGGCTATGAATACCCCGATGACTTTGTTACCGACCCCAATAATTTTGCCTACAAAGACCCTCTGGCTTTGGAGTTTGGCAATGAAATTTCCTTGATTTTTCACCAAAAAGAGCGAATCCCGACTTCCATCTCCATTGGCGGTCCTGAGGAGTTTTATGATTTGGTCAAAATCGAATTAGATGGCTACAAAGATACCGAAACCGATGACCGAGGGATTCCGCCTTTAGTTTTGAAAGACTCGCCCTATTACAATGAGTTGAGTTGGATTTTGGGCTTAGAGGAGCGCAGTAATCCTTATGCAGAACGTTTGAAACAAGCCTACGACAATGGCTTGCGCCAAAACTCGCCGGTCAAGTACCCTACTACTTATCCCTTGAGCGCACCGGCAGGCAGTAGAAACAATCCTTTGCAAGAAAATTTTAAAATTATTGCCAATTTGATAGGCGGAGGGCTGGAAACGCGGGTGTTTTTGGTGAGAATTGGCGGGTTTGATACGCACGCCAATCAAGTAGAGAAGTATGACCCGACTATGGGGGCGCACGCTGCGTTGTTGTATCATATTTCGGCTACGATGAAGGCTTTTCAAGAAGATTTGCGGGTGCGCAATGTGGAGCATCGAGTTCTGACGGTTACGACTACCGAGTTTGGACGGCGGGCTTATTCCAATTTTAGTTTTGGCTCCGACCACGGCGAAGCCGCACCAATGTTTTTGTTTGGCAATCAGGTACAACCCGGTTTTTTGGGCAACAATGCCTTGTTCAAAACCGTCAATGGCAATTTGGGAATGCAATACGACTATCGAAAAATTTATGCCAGTATTTTGGAAAAATGGATGGGAATGGACAAGGAAGTCGTAGATACCAAAGTATTTTTTAGTGATTTTGAGGGCAAAACTGATGAGGCTCTGCCGGTTATCCGCGACAGTTTGACTACCGGAATTGAGTTTATCAACGAAAGGTTTTATCTCAAAGACTGTTATCCCAATCCGGCTTCGGAGTTTACCAACATTGCTTTCAAAATCAACGCCCCGGGCAAAATTCGTCTCCGACTCCTTGACAACCAAGGCAAGGTTTTGAAAGTAATCTTGAACGAGGACAAAGATATGGGTGATTATATTGAAAAAGTTGATGTAAGTGATTTGAAATCAGGCACTTATCTCTATCAAATAGAATCGAATCAACTCAAAGCCGCCAAAAGATTGGTGGTAGTGAGATGAGGGATAAGATGATAATATAATGTGTTAATGTGCTGATCCGCCAAAGGCGAAACAAGTTGTAATACACTGATTTTCAATCAATTATATTTTAAAAGTGTTACTTCATTTTGTATCTATTCCACTGCCCTTGCCTGTGTCCCCACAGGCAAGTTTACGCGCTAAAAAGTCGGAAGAAGGAAGTTTTTTTCAGTAGCTATTCTTTACAAGCTTATTAAAATATTAAGAAAATATAGTTTATGACAATATGTGTGACAGTTTTTAAAAGTTAGTTTATTAAAATAACGTGAATATTTTGAGAAATATTGAAAAAGTACAAAAAATAAATCTTTAAAAAACAATCTAAAATCCCCCCAAGTCGTCATCCTGCGTGGA
>JALONJ010000667.1 GCA_025455045.1 Microscillaceae bacterium
ACGCAGGATGACGACTTGGGGGATTTTGGATTGTTTTTTTAAAAATTTAATTTTTTGTACTTTTTTAATATATTTCAAAATATTCACGTTAAACTAAATCCTCTCCAAAGGCAGAGAGCTTAGAAACTGTCCGAGCTATCCGTCATAAAAATTGAACAAAAACTTTGTTTTACTTATCCGCAAGCCCAAACCTTGTAAACCTTAAGGTTAATAATATAATTATAGGCTAAAAATGCAAAACTATGGTTTTATAAGTTTTTTTTCGTAGCTTAGACCAACAAAACCTAAACTACATTAGAAAAAATTAATAATACTTCATAACTAATTGATAATCAATTATTTACATTTTTATTTTAAAATTATTAATTTACTTCTACAACTAATCAATTAAGTTCAATCCTGATGAAAGCAAAATATTTATTAGATGATACTCACGAGGTAAGGGAAATGTTGCTCAAAATTCAGGGAATGCTGGCAAGTGGCGAAGAAGCAAATATTGAATTGGCATTTCAAATTTTGGCAGGTGGCGGTATTGCGCCAAGTTTATTGCCCCAACTTTTGGGTTTGGCACTCTTACACCCCAACCAAAATATCCGCAAAAAAGCTATCAAGTATTTTCGCAAAATAGCTTCTGCCGAGTTGTATCAGCAAGCAAACAAGCATTTTAATCGTTATGATTATTATTACTTGCGCGAAGCCGAAGTTTATACGATGCTTTCGCAGCTCACCGGCTCTACCGAATTGGATAAAAGTCAATTTGCCAACTTTGTCCTCAAACTTACCCACAAAGGCGGGAAGTTTTGCCTCGAGCATCACACTGCCCCCGTACCGGAAATTCTCCATCGCCTGATGGATGGTGATTACATTTCTTTTGCCGACTTTGAGCTTACTACTCTACCTTCCGAAATTGGTCAATTGAGTAATTTGCACACTTTGGATTTAAGTAACAATCCCTTGCAAGCTGTACCCGATGAGTTGGTTCATTTAAAACATTTGAAATACATTTATTTTAATCCCGAAAAATTGAGTCCGCAAGCTACCGAAAAATTGGAAAGATTTTTCCCTCATATCATAGCCCAACGCTATGCCGAAAATGCTTGGAGCTTGGTCAATCAACAAGAAATGCAAAACGCCCTCAATTTGATGGAAAAAGCCCTCAAACTCAACCCCGAAGATGCCGCAATTTGGGACGGCAAGGCTTGGATTTTGTCAAGTTTGCAACAATATCCCGAGTCGGTTTTGTGTATTGACCAAGCCATTCAAAATGCCAATTCACCCGTCGAGCGGGCTTTGTACTGGGTAAACAAAGGCTCAACTTGCCAGCGAATGCGCCAACATCCCGAAGCCCAAAGCGCGGCTTATCGTGCCTTGGACTTGTTGAAAGCCGTTCCCAAATTTGAATGGAGCGTAGAGCATTACTTTAGTCACGGGTTGGGAATGTTTTTATTAAATGATTATGAAAATGCCCATAAGTCTTATGACCAGGCCATTCGTTTCAACGCTTATTATGGAGGGGGGGTATGTTGGTACAACAAAGCCTGTGTCTATGCCAAGCAAGGTGAGAAAAATGAGATGCTCAAAGCACTCGAGCGAGCAATGGATATTGGCTGGCAATTTTGGCACAAAGAAGCCGCAATTGATTGCGACTTTGAAGATTTTTGGCAAGATGCAGAATTTCGCCAATTATTGAATAACTAATTCATAACTAACTGATTATCAGGTATTTACAAAAAAACCGATTGGCTAACTACCAATCGGTTTTTTTAGTTTTTTTTAGATTTTATTCTTTGATCAATCTAATCACTTTGGGTTGGAGGTTTTCGCCTTGAATTTTGAGGATAAAAACCCCTGATTTGCCTTCAAGTTCGGGAATGTTTAGCTCCCAAATACTACTGTTGATTGCTTGACTTGTTTTGTCAATCAACAACTTACCCGTTTGGTCAATGATTTGATAATTCACATCTCCGGTCAATTCATTGGAGAAACTCAAATGTATTTTATGATGAACAATTGGGTTAGGATAAAGACTGCGCAGTTCAATTTTATTTAGGCTGCCATCTGTCGGGGTCAATTTTAAATTTATTTTGTTTGCTACCGACATATTATTGCCGGTACTTTCAATTTCAATATAATCAACCACTCCCCAGTTTCGCAAAACTGCTTGTATATTTAGGAAATTAGCTCCTTGATTCAAACTAAGGACAGTGCTTTGCATACTACCATAAAATGAACCTCCCAATGCTACACTATTGACTGATATACTGTTATTGTCGCCAACTAAGTTAATAACAGCTCCATTCAATTCAAAAACATATTTATCGGGCCAATAAATAGTTGAGTTAGTAGCGTTCCCCGAGCGTACACGCGCGCGAATTATATATTGTCCGGCATTGGCTACCATAAAATTGATGCGAATTTTATCGCCAATATCCGGCAAGCGTACACTCAAACCATTGCTATAAGCAGTAGCATCGCCATTATTATTGCTAATGACATCATTGTCAGCATCTGTCAGTACTACAAAGTTGGTTTCAGCTTCAAAACGCACAATAGTTTGAATGGGTAAATTATCAGTTGTAACATTTAAGGCATTGCTGGGCGGTGATACATTAACGGCAGCATCGCGCGCCCTGACCGTAAATGTATAAGCAGTACTAGGGCTTAGATTATTGACTGTAAAATTGGTAGCACTGGTCGTAGTTACCAAGTTTGCGCCA
>JALONJ010000668.1 GCA_025455045.1 Microscillaceae bacterium
CGAGCGACTAAGCGAAATCGTAGGCTTTCGGTTCAAAAACTCAGGATAGTGTAGGGTTGCTTGGTTTCGTTGTTTCTTTTTTATCAAGAAAAAAGAAAGCTGTAAAAAAAGTGTATTTATAATCACTTCATTATCAATCAGTTACAGAAAACCTATTTGTAAATATTCTAAAAAATCAAACATTCGTTTAAAATTTATACAGTAGGAATTGCTGAGTACATTCTATAATTAACTCATTATTTTCATCATTTAGAGGGGGGCAAAAAATTAGTAGTCCCTTAGATGCAATGTTCAACCTTATCTTGAAAATAATCTTTGAGTTACTTCCCAATACGAAAAGTATGGCACTGCCAAAAACCTTAAGTAATCTGCGTTCATAAAAGTTTGACAGAACGCGGATTTCAGCATAAAAATCCGGTAGTCATACAGCTGTAATTTTGAATGACGCCCGGCATTAAATCTTAAGGACTACCAAAAATATTGAAGTGTAGAACTAATTAGTTTTTTTAAGCTCTTCATTTTCGTTTTTCAGCTTTTCAAGCGTATTTTTGAGGGTTTGTAATTCTCCTTCAAGACTTTGGACTTGCGATTGCAGACCAATTTGTTTTTGCTTGCGCTCAGTAATGTCCTCGAACATACCTAGCACGGCAAAACAATTGCCGGTATAGTCAAGGAGGGGAACTTTGGTGGTCAAGTTCCAAGTGGTAATACCTTGTTCGTTGGTTTGTGATTCCTCGATATCGATTTTGGGATGCTGGTTGTCAATCACATAGCGGTCATCGGCACGATAAGCATCGGAATCGGCTTTTGCCCAAGGCATATCGTAGTCGGTTTTGCCCACAATATCGGTTGATGATTTGAGACCGGCAATAGTGGCAAAGATTTTATTACAACCCAAAAATTTCAACTCGGTATCTTTCCAAAAAATAGCCCGTGGGATATTATCAATCATAATTTGGAAATTAGTTTTGGTCTCAAGCAGATCTTTTTCGCGTTGGGCGAGCGTGTCGGCTTGCGATTTAAACTGCCCAAGCACTTTTTGCAAAGATTTTTCATTGATCTCGAGCATTTGATTTTTTTGCTCTATCTCCATTTGTTTGGCTTGCATAGCTTCTTGGGTGGCCTGCAATTCTTCCATATTTTGGCGCATTTCTTCTTCGCGGGCTTGCAGTTCTTCGTTGGCTATGCGCGATTGATCGTAGAGTTTTTTGGTTTCTTCATTGATTTTGACACTTACAATGGTAGTAGCCATTGTTTCGGCGATTCGCTCCAAAAATTTGCGCTCGTATTCCGCCAGTGTTTTTAAAGCGGCGATTTCTAAAACCCCCACTACTTTTTCATTGGCGACCATCGGTACATAAAACAAAGCCGCCGGAGGTATCAAACCCAAGCCGGAGTTGATTTGCTGGTAGTTTTTGGGAATATCGGTCAAATAAATGGGCAATTTTTCCAAATAACATTGCCCTACCATACCTTCGCCTATCTCAATCCGATGTCCCAGAAATTTTTTGCGATTGTAAGCATAGCAGGCTATCATTTTGAGGTGCTTATCCAACATAGTCTCACCTTCCAAAAGATAAATTGCCCCTTGGTGGGCTTGCAACTCTTGGATAATTTTGCCAAGTAATGAATCTGCCAATTCGGTCAAATCTTGGGCTTTGAGGCGCAAAATCTCCCCAATTTCGCTCAAACCTTTGGTGATAAATCGCTCTTGAATATCGCGCTCGTTGGCGGCTTTGAGATTATCGCGCATATTGAGCAATGATTTGCCCATTTCGTCTTTATCATTGAGGGCATAGCTGAAGTCATAATTGCCTTGCGCTATCTCATCGGCAAAGGCTATATTTTGGGTAAATAATGCCAATTGATTTTCTTGTTCATATTTGGTAATCAAAGAGTTAAGGGTACGTTTTGCCAAAATTTGGGCAATGGTCAATGCAATAAAATTGGCAAAAGTAATCGCCAATAAAGTAGCCACAAACCGTTCCAAAGATACATTTTGAAACTCGGCAAAGTAGCGAACCGCAATGGATTTGAAGCCGCTATCGGTCAAAATAGCCGAAAATGAAAAAATAATATAGGTATAGGCAATAACTGAGGCGATAATAACGGGCGTACGCGATTGATACAAAGTCAATAAAAATAAAGCTTATGACATTAATAATTGTGTTAGCAGGCGTTTTGCTTGTCAGTACACTTTTATCTGTCATGCAATTTGTGGGGCCGGAATTCCCTTTAATTACTTTGGGTTTGTATTACTGTATTATCTCAGCAATTACTATTTTTATTTTACCCGTTTATATTCAACTTAAATGAATCCCAACCTCTTCATGCTCCTCATCGGCTGTAAACCCCAAGGCCGGCACACAGAACAGCACGATGTATTTTTTGGCATTGCAACTTCTGTAAAAGAATTATTGCCGCAGGTGATCGCCTTTTGGCCGGAGGCTGAAGGTAAAATGCATATTGATGGCTGGCGCATGGTAACACAGGTGAACGGCTATGATGTAACAGTAGTTGATGCAAATGAAAACACATTATCGCAGGCACAACTCTTTTTTATTAATCTGGGAGGCTACAAACAAAATGAGTTTGAAGAATTTCATTACAAGATGCTCGTGGCAGCAACAGATAAAGCAGATGCCATTCAGCAATCCAGACAAACTGCTTTTTACAAACATACAGGCTTTGCAGGAGCCAACTCCCATATTG
>JALONJ010000209.1 GCA_025455045.1 Microscillaceae bacterium
AAATTATATTTAAAATAAAATTGTATTATTTTGATATAATAAATATTTTAAATAATTTTTGTAAAAATATATAAAACATTGATAATCAATTATTTAATATTATAAATGCTTTGCTAGAAAATTAAAAATAACACAACTACGTCATCCTGTGTGGAACTTTGTGGACTTTTTGAGCCTTTAAATAAATCATAATTTATTGATTATCAAATAATTACGGAAAAAATCTAAGAGGTAAAAATTTAACAAAGTTCCACGCAGGATGACGACTTGGGGGATTTTGGATTGTTTTTTTAAAAATTTAATTTTTTGTACTTTATTTTTTGTACTTTTTTAATATATTTCAAAATATTCACGTTAGGTTACTAAAAAATATTGTATGCATTATTTTTTTCTTGTTCCTTAATTGGTCTAAACTTCGAAGTTTGAAACTTTGCCGAAGTTGAAGAAAAAGTTGAAGAAGGCTATTTTTCACTCACTCATCTCAAAAACCGACCAAGCACTTACCCGATTATTTCGGAGTTCAAACATAATTTTGGCGTTGCGATAGAGATAAAAATCGTCATTGAGCGTATCAGGGTAGCCGTATTTCTCGAGTAGTTTTTGACTCGAATCCCCTACGCCAATGCCTAGCGAAGTCCGAAAGCCTTGATTTTGGGCAATGGTAAATACATTGAATTCAAAAATATCATTGGGATGATTTTCAAGATAGGACATTTGCCAAAACAAAAACTGAGCTTGAGGCACGAAATTTAATTGCAAATTGGGAATGGGTGGGTTGTTGCCAAAAACCTTTTCACTGATGGTCAATTGCTCCAAAGGTACATTTTCGGGATTGAATTGACTGAGCCTTTGGAAATACGCGTATTCATTCAGATTTTGCGGGTTGGGATAATTGGTAGAAGATTTCAATTGCCCTTCAATTCTTTTGACCAAAGCACGGCGCGTTGGTTTGTCCATACTTTCCCACCGACTTTTGATGGCTTGGTTACTAGAACGTAAATCCTTGAAAATCAAATAGTTATAATTAGCGACCATACTGCCACGCTCAACTGCTAAACGAAAAAAAGCATCGGCTTGGTCATTTTGCCCTAAATAGGCATACGCAATTGCCTTAATCAAATGAGCCGAAGAAGCATAAGCCGTATTTGTTTCCGCAGCCTTTTCCAATTCTTCAATAGCCGTGCTGTAGCGATTTTGGAGAATAAACAAAATTGCCAAATTGATGCGGGGAGCCGCAAAATCGGGATTGAGTTCGAGGGCGCGCCGAAACCTATTTTCGGCTGCTTGCATTTGTTTTTGTAGTGCTTGGGCTTCAAAGGCGCGGCGGGTGTAGCCCGATGCCGCAAAAGCCACCGGATAGCGAAATACTTCGGTTTGAAAAGTCGGATTTGCTAAGATTTCGCGCAGGTAAGCTACTCCTAAGTTATTGATTATCAAGGCATTAGAAAACTTTTTATGCTCGATATACTTGAGGCAATCGGTAGCCAAATCGAGTTTGTCTAGTCCATACAAAAAACCGGCAACTTGCTGTACCTCCAACAGCTTGTATTGATTGATAAGTTGGGCTTGCTCTCGAATCTTCTGTAGTCGCACTTGAGGTTGCGGGTAGTTGAGGTCGTTTGTGAAATATTTTTCTTGTAGGAAGTCAAATAATCGCCTCAATACCTGTTCATCAAAAGGATATTGTGCCAAGCTACTCACCCAACAGCCCAGCGCATCGGCATTGAGTTCGGCTTGGATAGCCCCAGCGCGGTTTTGGGGTGGTTCTAGGGTATTTTTTTCCAAAAAATAATGCGCCAATTCGTGCGCCAGCATATACACGACTGCCAGCGTATCTCGGCTACCCAAGTTATCACGTAAATTTTGAAACAAACCGGCATCAAATTCAATCACGGTTTCATTGATTCTGCGGCGATTGACTGCCGGTTGCGACAAATTGGGCAATACGCTAATCCTGGGCAACGACGCTCCGGTCTCAAAATACGGACTGAGTTTTTGGCTGAGGTCTTGTAGCCATTGCTCGTGGGGGGCTTGGGCAAAAGCGCAGTTGATTGATAATGTGCTGATAATCAAGTATTTATATAAAAATAACTTCTTCATTGCTTTTGCAAATAGTAGTGATTGAACAAAGCTATTCAAAAAAATTAAATTATTTTTTCAAAAACTCCAGTAACTTTTTACGGGGCGGGCTACTATCCGATTGAAAACAAAAATTGCCGACCTTCAGAATAAAAAGCGGCAATTGAGTAGTTTAAATCATTAAACTTTTTAAGAATTATGCAAAATTATCAAAACAATGTCATCGAAGCAAGTCAATTTAATGAATTGCTCGATATTGATGAAGTACAGCCTTTGTCGGCTGAGGAAATGCCCTTTGTGGAGGAATTTAAACAGCTCTTGCAAAAACACAACAAGCTTGACCGCTTTGGGCTTACGCTCTTGCACCGCCACTTTGACCTTGCCGAAGGAGAAGTGTTATTGGAAGATACGGATGTGAGTCGCCGAATCCAAGAAATCCGCCCCATCAAAGCCGACAGCCTACCCGCCGGAAGCGCGATGGAAACCGCTTGGCGATTTGATGAGGATACTAAAATGTGGTGTGTTTTGTATTGTATAAACTTAGGAGGACACAGTTGTCGCCACAGAGACATCTTTGAAATTGGAACAAATGATAATTAGAAAAATAACTAAAAAGGTACTTGCACAAAGTACCTTTTTAGTGTTTATTAGCCCAATCAATTCCCTTTTACAATGAAAATCAAGGTGTTAATCATTTTTTTGCTAATTTTTTTTGCTTCCGACTTGCCTTTATTTGCTCAAATTTATTTATCCAATGCCGAATTGGAAACCCGAGCAAGCTATTTTCAGAAAAAAAATCAGACCGATAGTGCTAATTATTACTCTCAAATGCTGATCGACCGTTATGAGTTTAACGATGAGGACAAATATATTTTTTGGCAGCAAATGCTGATTAATAACTTACTGAATAATTGGCAACTTGATAAAGCATTGACTCTGGGGCAAAACTTAAGTAAATCTGTTTCTACTCCCCAAAATAAATTGATGATAGATTTGTCCTTGGCATTTATTTACTTTTTGAAGTACGATTTGAATAAAGCTTTAGAAATATACCAAACCGCCTTAAAAGTTCCGACTATCCAATCTATACAAAAAGGAAGAGTCTATCGGGAAATTGCTGATATTTATTTAAGGCAAAATTTACTGTATCTTGCCTTAGAATATGAGCATCAAGCAGAGCGAATTTATCTAGCCAATCCAACTATGAGCAAAGTAAGTTTGGCTAATTTGTATAATTCATTGGGAAGTAATTATCTGCATATCCAAAACTTCGGGCTTGCTCAGGATTATTTCCAAAAAATTCTACAAATCCTTGATTTAGACCAAAACCCCAATCAAAAAATTCTGTATCTTAGTGGTTTGGCAAGTTTGCAAGAAGCTAAAAAAAATTATCGGGGGGCTATCCATTACCATCAACAGGATTTATGGCTAAGAAAGGAGCGATATCCGGCGGGGCATCCGAGTTATGTAGGGATATTTAGTCGTTTGAGTTCGGCATATCAGCATTTGCAACAACCTGATTCGGCGTATTATTACCTCCAGCAAGCCGAAAACATTGGGCGGGTGGTCTTTAGTGCCAAATCGAGCAACTTGGGCTATTTGTATCTCAATAAAGCGGATTTTTATCGCGCTCAAAATCAATTGGATTCCAGTTTGTTTTATACCCAAAAAGCCTTGATTGCCAATGAGCAAGATTTTGATGCGCCCGGTATTTACGAAAACCCGCCTACTATCCAGTGCTTTGATATTAATTTATTGTTGAGAACTTTGCAAACCAAAGCCCAAATCTTGTTGCAAAAGCCCAACCCGAGCCGCCCAATGCGCCAAACGGCTTGGCAAGCCTACCAATTGGCTGACCGAGCCATCCGCAAAATGCAGCAATCGAGCCAACCAATGGCTGACCAACTCCGCTTGGCAAGTATTGCCGACCAATTGTATCAACAAGGCTTGGAGGCTTGCTGGTTGAATAGATAAAGATTTTTCATTACTTTTTAAGAAAATTGTAAGGCAGATTGTCTAGTCTGCCCGCATAAATGCGTTTAGGTTTAGGATAAAGCTAGAGCTGATTTTCCGTTTAAAAATGAAGAAATTAAATTTTAATTATTTTATTTTCTAATCCAACAATCAACTTCGGCAAAGTTTTAAACTTTGCCGAAGTTCGAGAGTCTAAAATTTAGAAACTTAGCTTAATTTCAGGTTCATTCAATAATCAAATTCCTACTAGGGAGTGCAGAAAGCGAGCTAGAGCTTTCTATAAACGGGTAAAGAACTTAGATAATGCTATAACTATTTGATTATCAATTAGTTACGAATTATCTAAAAATTTGAACTTTCAACATCTGGGGATTAGCTTTGAAAGAAATCATTATAAACCATATATCTATAAAATTATGCAAGTGAGTTTTATTATTTTATGTCTAATGGGCTGTTTGTCAAGCAATTTGATAGCTCAAAATCTGCAAAAAGATACCCTTCTGGCGGCTCAATATATTCAACAAGCTCAGGAATTTGAGAAAAAGAATTTGTTGGATAGTGCGGTAAACTATCTTATTCAATCGGCAAAAATTTATAAAATCCACAACTTATGGGCTAATTACTTTGATATTGAAAAAAAAATAGGTTATACAAATTATGCTAAACTTCGGAAGTATGATTTAGCTATTTATAGACTTAAGGAAGCCTTGCTTATCAGCAAAAATTTAAAAAATAATGAGAAATATACCTCTAACTTATTTCTAGAGATTGGTATAGCTTTTTCGGGCAAAAAATTGCGAGACTCTAGTATAGTATATTTCAAAAATGCTTTGAGCTTAAGAAAAAAGTTATTTGGCAATAATGCTTTTGAATTGGCAGAAATATATGAACATATTGGTATTGCTCATTTTTTTAAGGCTGAATATCGTGAATCAATTAGTTATTTCAAATTGGTATTAGTATTATTTGACATTCACAAACAAAAGAATCCCCTAAAGCAAGCAAAAATGAATCATAATATATCGGTTGCTTATATGACCCTAAGTGATTATGAGCAAGCTATATTTTATGCCTCCAAAGCTCTGGCTATTAGAATCAAAGAATTGGGCGAGAATCATATCGAAACTGCCACAAATTATGCAATATTGGCAAGTATTTTTCAACAAAGAAATGATTATAATTTGTCACTCGAGTACGACCAGAAGGCTTTAGATATTTTTTTAAAAAATAATAACCCTCGCTATCTCTTACAACAATATAGCAACATAGGAACAAGTTATGCTACTCTTGAACAGTATGATACTGCCATTGATTTTCACAGTAAAGCCTTTCAATTAGCAAAAAAACTAGATTTAGATAGTTTAGATATTACATTTGGCTATATATATAATAATTTAGGATATAGTTATTTTCAAAAAGGTAGCTTAATCAATGCCAACAAAAATTATTTGAATGCTTTAAGGATTTTAAAGCACAATCTGGATTATTATACAATCGGCGAAGTCTATAATAATCTAGGGAAAATAAAAAGATTACTGAATAATGATTTAGATTCAGCCAAATATTATTACAACCAAGCTATCCAAATCCATAGCAATATTTTTGGTCAAAAATCAGCTACTTTACCTATTTTCTACAATAATTTAGGCGATTTATACAATATTGAGAATAATACTTTGGAGGCATTAAAATATTTTCAATTTGCTATCACGGCTAACTTACCAGTTGATTATGAATATGACAAAGGGATTGATTATTTTAAAACAAATACTTCAGCTTTGAATAGACTGGAATTATTAAATAGCCTTTTATATACAGCCCATACTTTAAATAATATGAAATTGGCAAATGATGAAAATTCCAGAAAAGCTATTCAAGCTATCCGAATATCGGATATATTAATAAATCAATACAAAAATACAACCTTAAATATCAAGGATAAGCTGATTATAGCCCAAAAATCAGAAGATTTATACAAAGAAGGTTTAGAAATATCTTGGCGTATGAAATCTTCCGACACCACCCGCCAACTCGCCTTCTATTTCTCCGAGCGCAAAAAAGCCAATATTTTGTTCAATGCCATTCAGGAGGCGCGGGCAAAGTCTTTTGCGGGTATTCCCGATTCGTTGGTGGAGCGCGAGCGCGATTTGAAAATTGACATTGCTTATTACGAAAAAAGCCTCGCTGAACAGCCCGACTCCAGCAAACAGGCTTACCTGCGCGAAAGACTGTTTGCCAGCAATCGGCAGTACGAGGCGTTGGTTTTGAGATTTGAAAAAGAATTTCCCCAATATTATCAGCTCAAATACCAAAGCGAAATCGTCCAAGTAACCCAAATTCAGACCAAACTTGCCCCCAAAACGGCTTTGCTGGAGTATGCAATCGGCGAAAAGAACTTGTTTATTTTTTACATTGATAAACATAAATTTGTGTGGCGCGCCGTACCCATTGATACCAGTTTTCAGACCCAAATCAAAAACTATCAGACCTATCTCAAAAAAGACCGCCAACCCGAAATCATTGCTCATAGCTTCAAATTGTATCAAAAACTGATTGCGCCTATTCAAGATTTATTGCTGGGCAAATCGCATTTGTATATCATTCCTGATGGTATTTTGAGTATTATTCCTTTCGAGACTTTGCTCACCCAGCCGGTTAGCCCCACGGCAACCGATTGGTCAAAACTTCCTTTTTTGCTGCGGCAATACGAAATCAGTTATTATCCTTCGGCAACTTTGGCATTTGAAAAAGTAGTAACTACCTCACAATCAGATATTTATGAGTGGATTGGTTTCGCGCCTATATTTGCCGAGGGGCAAACGAATGGGCTTATTTTGGACGTAAACCGCGCTATCACCCCCGACCGCAAGTTTACCCATCTGAAACACAGCGAGCGCGAAATGCGCGAAATTTTGCGCTTATTCGAAAGCCGAGGTACGCAATCTAAAGCCTATTTGTACCAAGCCGCCAGCGAAGAAAACTTCAAAAAAGAAGCCGGCAATTATCAATATGTGCATTTAGCTACGCATAGCAAGGGCAATGAAGATAATATGCAATTGGCGTATATTGCTTTTAGTCAGCCCGATAGCCTGCAATATCAACAAAGCCTGCAAGCCGATTCTTTAAACATAGAAGACGGAATTTTGTACGCTGGCGAAATTTATAATTTGCGTCTTAGTGCCGACCTTTTGGTATTGAGCAGTTGCGAAACCGGCATTGGCAGACTGGCAAAAGGCGAAGGTATTTTGTCAATTTTGCGGGCTTTTACCTACGCGGGGGCGCGCAAGATTGTCTATTCTTTGTGGCAGTTAAACGATTCGCCGACTGCCGATTTAATGATTGAATTTTATAAGCAGATTTTGCAAAAAAAACAAAATCATCGCTTGGCTTTGCGCCAAGCCAAACTCAAGCTGATTCAAAGCTCCGGCGCGGCTTCGCCCCGCAATTGGGGTGGGGTGGTGTTGATGGGGGAATGAAAGCCCCCTAGCCCCTGGAGGGGGAATAATACAAAAAGGTTCTTCACCACTTTTCAGGAAAATTGTAATGCAGGCTGTCTAGCCTACCCTACCCGCGTAAATGAGTTGAGGCTTAGAATAAAGCCAGAACTTCCTCAAAATGGGTAAAGAGCCTACAAAAAAATATAAGTAATTGATAATCAATCACTTATGAATCTCATTTAAAAAAGAGCATAAAAAAACCGTAGCCACCGACGGGGATGTCGGTTAAGGCTACGGTATCCTTCAACCAGCTATGAGCCACAAAAATGGAAGATATTTTTCAATTTTCCAAATTTGTACCCAGTTTTTTTTTATTTTTTTAAATAATCTTAATATAACAATACTTCGGACAGTTTTTATAAGCAATTGATTATCAGCTAGTTATGCTATTTTAAATATTTTATGTAACAAGCTGATTATCAGATACTTAGTAAATAACTCTGAACTAGAAACTGTCCGAACTATTGATATAAGCAATAGCCACAAAATAAAATAGCATTTTAAATATATAAATAGCTGATAATCAGTATATTATAAAATTTATAATTCCTAAGTTATTTATCAACTTCCATTTTGGCATTGATAAAAATGCTGCCGGTGTGCAGGGGCAGTTCTTCGGCATCTTCTTTCAAATCTTTGTAGAGTTGCCAATAATACAAGCCCGGAGTCAAGTCTTTGATATCGACTTTCAAATTGGTTTTGGGACTGGGAATTTCTTTGACTTCATTGCCGACATTGCTCAATATCAGCACTTTCCATTGCGCATTTTCACCCGATTCCCAGCGAAACTCTACACTTTCTTGATATAGCTTGTCATTTTGGGGCGACAAAATGCGAAGCCCGCCAGAGTTTAGTGCATTGCCATTGGTTCGAAAAGTGCCTCTCATCTTGTCCATATCCGTATTTCTTTTAAAGTTTTCGGCAAGCAAATTGAGTTTTTTTTCGGGTTCAATCTTTTTAATTGCTTGATTATCAGCCTTTTGCTCTTTGTCATTGTTTGGTTTATTCGGCAATGTAGTTTGATTGGTCTGAGTGTGGGTTGATTCAGCCGGTTTTTCGCGGGGTAGGCGGGCGGTAGGCTCTTGGGCTACTTGAGGCAGACGCGTTCTCGAGTTATATTGCCACACTACCCAAATCAGCAAAATCATAGTCATAACCGCCACTCCAATCATACTATATGGTGGATTGGTAGTTTGCAGGTGATGGGGTTTGGGCAGGGGTTTCGGCTCGGCTTGCGATTTTTCCCAATGAAAACGGTGGCGAGTATTGGGATCAATATTCAAATCTAAATCTTTGACTAGGGGAGCAGTTGCCAAGGCTTCCAAATGAATAGAAACTTGTTGATACAATTCAAAATCTTTTTTGAAATCGGGGTCAGATTGTAGTTTATATTCCAAGGCTTGTTTTTCTTCCGAAGTCAATTCTTCTTCAAAATATTTGGCAATCAATTCGTGATTTTTCTCGTTAGGATTAAGCATTATTTTTTTGGTTTGAGGGTTAAATATTTAAAAACTTTCCTTTTAAGTTTACTGAAACACCGCCATTTGCGTTGCGATACTTCGTGTTTAGAGTCATATTTTAGGGTAAAAGCGATTTCTTCAATGGTTTTTTCTTGATAATAAAAAGCATCTAAAATTTGCAAGCAATTGTCATCCAACTTAGGCAAACAAGCCGCCACAGCCTCAAGCCATTGTTCCCACTCGGCATCGGAGATGGTATATTCAATCACTGGTTCCGATAGCTCAAAAACGGCTTCTTTTAGTTCTAGCTTGCGATTTTGGGCTTTTATTTCGGCTAAAATTATATGGTTGTATATACCAAACCAATAAGTACGCAAACTGCATTTTAAGGCTTTCAATTTGCCATTAATGATATTGTTTACCATAATAGACAAAGCGTGATGAATTTTTTCATTCAAAAAATCTTTGGAGTATTTGTCATAATGTTTCGTTCCCCAGCGCAACAGGGTTTGAAAATTTTCTTCATAAAAAGTTCCCAAACACGTCAAATCGCCGTTTTGAATACACGCAAATAACTCTTGGTCGGTCTTGGGCTGTGTGCTTTTTGCCATAGGCTTACTATTAATATTTTTAGCATAAAATATCTACCTTTTTTTTCGAACTTTTTTTGTAAACCCTGATTTATTTCAACAAATAATGATTGGCAAATCGTGCAAATGAAGCAAAAATCAATTGAATAATAGTTCAAAATGCGAATATAAAGTGGAGAATAAGGGCTTAAGAAAAATTTTATTGTTTTTGTTAGGTTTTTTCAAAGAGGTAAGGGTTTTGCAATTTTAAACCTAAAACGCCGATAGACAAAATATTTGACCTATGTTTTGTTTGTTATCGCAAGATATTAAGCATATTTAGTTTATATTATCTCTAAGGAATTAGGAATTAACAATTACGAATTATATAATAAACTGATTATCAATAAGTTATGACTTTAAAAGGTTTACTTTATTTCGTATCAATTGCTAATTAAATCAATATTTCGGACAGGTTTTGTAAGTGATTGACTGTGTTTGCCTTTGGAGGAACTTGTCCGCCTCTGGCGGATTATCAAATACTTAACAAATAATTCGGAACTAGAAACTGTCCGAACTACTGCAAATATAACTTACTGACAATCAATGCTTTATACTTTAGTGCCTTTGTATAAAAATCAGTAATGAGTAGCAATATTTCCTGGAAATCTGAATTTGGCATAATTAACTGATAATCAGTAAGTTATGAAATAGAAAATCTGCCGTTCATTGAATGAAAAAAGCAAGTTTTATTGGGTGCGTTTCAAATTTACGCATTTCTTTTGCCTCACCCTGCCCAGAGCCTCCCCCCAGCCCCCTCCGAAAGAGGGCTAATCTCCCTACAGAAAAAAAGTTGGGAAACGCTTGTATAAGTACAAATAAATACAGTATCAAATTTTACTTGTTCATTTTAAGAATTTACCTTT
>JALONJ010000669.1 GCA_025455045.1 Microscillaceae bacterium
ACGATACCAAATTGATCATTTTAGTAAGGAAATTGTATCGTAAATAACTCATAATCAATTACTTATGTAAATTAAAAAAGTTTTACAGAGTTTTCAAAAAAGTTAAAATATCAAACTTTTGTTCAATTATTTTACAGTGGGAATTGTTGTCAATACTTCGTATTTTCCTATAACTCATTGATTGTCAGGTATTTACAAAATTCACAATTCTTTAGTTAATTGCTTGATTTTCAATTACTTAGCTCTATTCCCCCACTTGTGGCAGACCAAAGTAATCGAGAGTTTACAAATGGCTAAGTAATGAATTAAGCCGCCAGAGGCGGACAAGTTCCACCAGAGGCAGACACAGTCAATTATTTAAGGAACAAGAATAAAATAAAGTAAACAATTGAATTTATGAATTAATTGATAATCAATGGATTACATTAGCGCACCAGCACATCTTATAATTAACTCATTCCTAAGGTTTTCAAACCCCAATTTTTTTAAATTGACACCCTCAATACTTCGGATATTTTTTATAAGTAATTGATTATCAGATAGTTATGTTATTTTAAATATTTTATGTAAAAGCTGATTATCAGATACTTAGTAAATCACTTTGAACTAGAAACTAGAAACTGTCCGAACTATTGACCCTATATTTCCACAAATTCGGGCTTAGAATCTGAATACAAAATCGCCCACAAATCAGATAAAATTAATTAACTTTGTAGTTCGAATTATGAAGCGGGCTTAAATTTGACAAACAATTGATATGAGTATTTTGGATGATTTCATTCGGCTGATTTTGCGCTGGCGACTGCCCAAAATTGATTATTTTATGCGCCACCCCATAGAGGTTCAAGAAAAAACCTTGACCCATTTGCTCAAAATGGGCAAAACTACCGAATGGGGTAGAAAATACAATTATCCACAAATCAATTCTTATGAAAAATTTCAGAACCAAGTGCCGGTCTCGAGCTACGAAGATATTGCCCCATATATATTGCGAATGTTGAAAGGCGAACAAAACATTCTTTGGAGCAAGCCTATTTATTGGTTCTCGAAGTCTTCGGGGACAACCAATGACCGCAGTAAGTTTATCCCGGTCTCACGCGAGACCCTCCAAAGTTGTCATTTGCGGGGTGGGCGCGATGTATTGGCATTATACCTCAAAAATGAACCCAAATCCCGCTTTTTTTGGGGGAGAGGTTTGTCAATTGGTGGAACTTTTCAAGCCAACCCCGACAATCCCCAAATTCACTATGGCGATATTTCGGCAGTCATTGTCCAAAATCTGCCCAAATGGGCGCAGGATTTGCGTACACCGCCCCTCAAAATAGCGATGATGAGCCAATGGGAAGAAAAAATTGAGGCAATGGCAAACCATACGCTCAAGCAAAACGTAACCAGCCTGCTCGGAGTGCCGACTTGGACGGTGGTATTGCTCCAACGCCTTTTGGCAATGACCGGCAAATCCACTATTCACGAAGTATGGCCTAATCTGGAGGTGTTTGTTCACGGGGCAGTGGCTTTTACCCCTTATCGAGAGCTATTCAAATCGTTGGCTCCCCATCTCAAATATTTGGAAACTTACAATGCTTCTGAAGGCTTTTTTGGCTTGCAAGAAGATATGAGCCGCGACGATATGCTCTTGATGTTGGACTATGAGGTGTTTTATGAATTTATCCCAATGACCGAAATCGAGTCCGAAAATCCCCGCGTGATTCCTTTGGCTGATGTTGAATTGAACAAAAACTACGCGATGCTCATCTCAACCAGTGGGGGACTATGGCGTTATAAAATCGGCGATACCGTCAAATTTACAGACAAAAACCCCTATCGAATCAAAATCACGGGGCGTACCAAGCAGTTTATCAATGCTTTTGGAGAGGAGGTGATAGTCGAGAACGCCGAATCAGCCCTCGCTTATGCTTGCAATGAAACTCAAGCCCTAGTAACCAACTTTACTGCCGGACCGGTATATATGCAAGGTGGCAATTCGGGAGGACACGAGTGGATTATTGAATTTGAAAAATCGCCCGAAAATTTGACTACTTTTATTCAACTTTTGGATACCAGACTCCGCGAAATCAACTCCGACTATGATGCCAAACGCTACCAAGATATTGCTCTCAAAAAACCCATTGTCCACCACGCTCCCATCGGAACATTTTATAAATGGCTAGAGAAAAAAGGTAAACTCGGCGGGCAATACAAAGTGCCACGCCTTGCCAACTCGCGCGAGTATTTAGATGATATTTTGCGTTTGTTGAACTAAGGGTAGGCAAATAAATTGGCCTTATATAAATGCAATCACTCAAAATGAACTCAAGCAATTGCTCACGAAATTTTTTATCAAAATTAGAGGTTATGCAAAAATTATTGAGTAGAAATGCAAAATTATAACTAATTGATAATCAATTAGTTGTGATTTTTGTTTTGAAAAAATTGACCGTTTAAATCTTTAAATACTCAGTTTTTCCAAAATGAATCGTCTGGGTGGCAAGTTTTGAATATTTGCATAAGTCCTAAAAATATAAAACGCGTAGCCATTCCCGAATAAAAAAATGCTTGAATATTATTTTTCCATTGGATAATTGTTATATTTGGATTTGAAATAGCACCTAAAAACAAGACCTAATGACCGAAAGCCAAAAAAATAGCGAATCCGGCAATTTGATTTATGACCGCGCCAAATTGCATTTTTTGGGGCAA
>JALONJ010000210.1 GCA_025455045.1 Microscillaceae bacterium
ACCAATGTATAATAAGCTGCCACAAGGCTCAACAAATAGGCTAATATCACCCAAAAATACGCTTTTATCAAATCGGAAGTAGAAGTCTGAGTCATTTTATGTATTTCAAGATTAAAAATAGTTTTGCAATAGATTGAATCAATTTGCAAATAACTCGTTTTTTTGTTGTGAAATAAAAAACCAGCCTAAATATCAATCAAATCAGGATTATTTATCAGTATTTTTAAAAATAGTATGAAAACAATACAATAAATCAGTTTTTATAGCGTTTTAGTCAAAACAAATCAATTAAATAATGTATAAACTTTATATTCATCAGCATTTTGGTAAGCTGGAGCTGTTTACTCTTTGCCCAAAAAGCAACTTTTAAAAAAGATACAGTTTACAAAGACGGCAAACCCTACGCCCTATTCAAAGCCAAAGGCAGTGCCATAATGGGTCAGGATTATAGCTTACAAACCTTATCAGGCAAAGAAGTAGCCTATTTTAAATTGGAAGGTGAAGGGGGCAAGGGACAATATATAGTAGTGTTTCGAGAGTCGGGCAAAAAAGGCTATATGCCCATTTATGAAAACCGCAAATCTATTTCCAAAGAAGTAGTAGCCAATGATATGGTAGGAGCCGAAGGCATCAACCCCGAGGGCGAAAGGCTGTTTTTGCAATTGTATGAAAAAGACTTGATGCAAAAAGGGAGCAATCCAATAATCAATATATTCGGTTCGGATAGCAACAATGGGGGCGACCTTAACCCGGTAGAGCGCGAGCGCAGAGGCGAAGTAAAAGTATTTGGCAATACCATTCAACAAAACTTTACTGATATTGGTGCGTATGAAAAAGACCGCGACACCGAAAGAGGCGGCTATATATTTGTTATCAAACTCCCCAGTGGGGGCAAAGTAGTCGAAGCTATATGGATTGATAAATCTCAAACTTGCCAACTCGTAACTTTTAAGGATAATAAGAAACACGCCGTTTACTTGGATAAAACCACTTTTGATTCTGACGTAGCCCAACAAATTGCGGCTTTTTTAGTAGATAGAAATTATTTGTAAGTATCTGATAATCAATTAGTTATGTAAAATTTATTAAAACGCCGTCAATCGTTTTGGCGGTGGTTTTTTAACGATTTGCCGGTAAGCGAAAAGTAAAAGTACTGCCTTGGTTTTCGGCACTATTGACCCAAATAATGCCGTGATTGTTTTCAATCATTTCTTTGCAAAGCAATAAACCTAAACCTGTGCCTTTTTCGCCGGCAGTGCCACGCGAGGTCGTAATGGTATGTCGGTTAAAAACTTGTGCTACCAAATCGGGCGACATTCCCACGCCCGTATCGGTAATAGATACATCTACCGAGCCGGAGTTTTGCTGGGCTTTGAGGGTGATATGCCCATTGGTAGGCGTAAATTTGATAGCATTGTTGATAAGATTGCGCACCACAAGGCTGATTTGGTCGGCATCGGCTTTTGCCCACAGTTCATCAGGAATTTCGTTGCGGATTTGAATATTTTTATAATTGGCATTGCCTTGCAAAAATGCGATGTTTTGTTGAATGATTTGATTCAAATTAATTCGCTCGATATGGGTTTTGATGCCCCCCATTTGACTATAAGCCCATTGAAAAAGATTATCAAAAGTAAACTGCAAACTCTCGACATTTTTTTGTAATTTTTTAGATATTTCCAAAAATTGTTCTTGGTTAATCGTCTCATTATTAAGCAGATACAAAGCACCTTGCAAACTATTGATAGGGCTGCGCAAGTCGTGTCCGATGATAGAAAAAAGTTTGTCTTTGGCTTGGTTGAGCGATTCCAAGTTGTCGGTTTGGGTTTTTAAATGAATGGTTTTTTCGATTTGGTGCAAATGTTCCAAATCTTTTTGGGCGATTTCTTTTTTTAATAAATTATAACGATAAGCCAAGGCTACTGCCAACAGCACGATTTCCAAAACGACCATCTGCCGTAGCAGGCTATAGCTATAAAGTTCGTTTACCATAAATGGTTGAACTATCAAATATTCCAAACCAAAATACACCCCACTCATCAGCAAAGGCACACTAGCCACCAAAAATAAGGTTGCCAAACGGCTGCCTTGCCACCAAGCATATAAACCAAAACTGAGGCAAACCCCCACATTGACCAAAGCCAAAGCCGCCATCAACATTGCATCTATCTCAAAATAGGTTTCGGTAGTCGGATAATTGGACAATTGAAATATATCGTATAAAATGAAGATAAAAGGTACAACCAATAGTTTTTCCAAAAACTTGATCCACTTGTGCCAAACAGGGAAATCGGTTTCAGCCTTCAAAAAATGCCTTACAAAACCCAAATAGCCCAAGTTGAAAAAAATCACCCACCAAGTATTGACAATAGAAATAACAAAAAGCAAAGAAAAATTGGTGTATTGATAGAGGTATTCATAAAAAATCCAGATGCCTAGCATCCCAATATATATCACATAATACAAATAACTGCGGTCAAGTACCAGACTAAACAAAATGAGGTTGTAAAATACCATTACCAACAAAATGCCCATCAAAAAATAATCTTCTCGGAGTTTTTGTTGATTTTGTAGTTCAATTATTTTTTTGGGAATTAATTTTAATTGAATTTTTTTGGCAAGATCGGGATTAGCAATATAAAGGTAAAAAACTTGCTCATACTGCGCCGTAAGCGGTATGTCCAAATAAAAAGGTTGAAAACTAACCGGCATATTTTTGAGTGGCACATACAATCCGGCTAGACTTATCAATTGGCGAGGTTTATCGCGGTATAGTTGCTTGGTATTTTCTTGATTTACAAATAAATAAAAATTTTGCGAAGCTATTTTTAGACGATTGCGAAGCGCAAAACGCAAACATATCGTAGATGAAGACGACAATGAATCAATTTTAACTAGCTGATAATCAATGATTTGTGGATTGGTACTTGTTTCAATATTCACTTCAAGTGGAGTTTGTGCCACCAAAAATGAAAGAGAGAATATATTGAGCAAAAATGCGGCAAATAATTTCAATACTGTAAATAATCGAATTTTCAAAGAGGTAGAAATTAATTAAAATGTTATTGATTTTAATAATTTGATTAGAACTTAAGAATTATGCTTGGAGTGGGCATAATGTTGATAATTCGCCAAAATTTCTAAAATAACGCCTATGCTAAATTGATTTGTATTTCTTTTTAAATATACACAAATAAGCAATTTTTCAAGATTTTGGTTTGAAATAAATGAATTGAATCAAGTAACAATTCAAGTCCAAGTTTAAACATTTATTTTGGTAAAATCAAAATTTACTATTTTCTTACTTGTACTCAAGCATCCTAGCCAAGCTGTACTACTTTCAAATATACTGGCAAAATATTGCTGCGTAAGGTTTGGATAAAAAACGGTTCCTCACCACTTTTCAGGAATTGCCGAAGGCAATTCCTGAAAAGTGGTGAAGAACCTAAAAAAAAAGATAATCAATTGATTATCAATTAGTTACAAAAAAACCACCAAAATCTAAAACTTTGGTGGTTTTTTTATATTTTAAACAATTATTTTTATTGCTTTTTCTCCTCCTCCACACTTATCAAAGGAATATTTTGATTCAGAATCAATTGATTTAATTTAGGAACTTCGGTCTGAATAAGATTGCGTAAAGCTCCTAACTCCTTGTCTATCAGGGCAGTAATGTTTTGTTTTACTTGCATCATTCCTTCAGTAGGGCGGTAATAACCATTTGCTGCCGAACTGCCTACGGCACTTAGCTTATTATTTAAGCGAATTGGGTAGTTCAAAGGGTCTTGTCCGCTTTGGTTTTTGGTTTGGTACAAAGCTTCTTCAATTTTGGTCATTTTTTTGGTGAGGGCTTTGGCAGAATCAAGCAAAGATTTGTACTTTTCGGCATCTAGTTTGGCAGTAAAGCCATTAATATCACTGCGAATTTTCCGAATTTGTTTGATGGCTTTGTGGGTTTCGGTCAATTTATCGCGCACCTCGAGCAAAAAGTCGAGTTGGGCTTGCAAATCGGCTGGTGAAGCAGTAAGGCGCGGGTCTTTCAAAATCTCAAATTCTTGAGTTTGCGTTTCCTTGCCCATAGTGAGGCGCACTTTGTAAGTACCCGGCACTACTTTGGGACCTTGAGTACCACCTGCCCAAAGTATCAAATTATCAAATCTTTCGGCATCCTCATAACGCATATTCCAGACAAAGCGATTAGAGCCGGTTTTGATTTTGAACTCACCCCAGTTCGGATTTTTCTTTTTATCAACTTTGGTCGCAAATTTTCGAATCAATTTATCATTTTTATCCAAAAACTCCAGCGTTGCCACTTGATTGGTGTCAATTTTATCGCGGAGGCTAAAATGCACCATCACGCCGCCGGGTGGGTTTTGCCCCATCGGCATACTGCGCGGCAAATCAAAACTAAACCCGCCCAAGGTATTGTAAGTAGGTCTTGGTTTAAATAAATGGGTTTTCGCATTTCTTACCTGCTCATTCAATTGGTGCAAAACCGTCAAATCGTCCAAAATCCAAAAAGCCCGCCCTTGGGTAGCCACCACCAAATCATTGTCTTTTATGGTCAAATCAGTAATCGGTACAATCGGCAAATTCAATTGGAAAGCCTGCCAATTGGCACCATCATCAAAGGAAATATACATTCCGTATTCAGTTCCGGCATAGAGAATAGAATTACTTTGCGGGTCTTTGCGAATGGCGCGCGTAAAGTGCAGTGCCGGAATACCATTGGTGATTTTTGTCCAAGTTTTGCCGTAGTCGGTTGTTTTGTATAAATAAGGTTGAAAATCATCTAATTTATAACGAGTTCCGGCGATGTAGCAAACGCCTTTTTGGGTGGGGTCAGGCTCTACACAGTTAATCATTGTCCACTCTGGCATACCTTTGGGGGTAATGTTTTCCCAATTTTTACCACCGTCTTTGGTGATATGTACCAAACCATCGTCCGAACCTACCCAAATCACATCTTTCTCGACTTTGGACTCCCCAAAAGCAAAGATAGTACAGTAATACTCAACCCCGGTATTGTCTTTGGTAATCGGTCCGCCCGAAGGTTGCATCCGAGTTGAATCATTGCGCGTCAAGTCCGGGCTAATGGCTGTCCAAGATTGTCCTTCATTGGTAGATTTGAATAAAATATTTGAACCTACATAAATTGTATTGGCATCGTGCGGTGAAAAAGCAATGGGCGCATTCCATTGAAAACGATATTTGAAATCTTTTGCCCCATAGCCCATCGGATTGTCAGGATACACATCTACCGAGCGTTCTTGGTTGGTAGAGTGGTCAAGGCGAGTCAAATAGCCGCCATAAGAACCGCCATAGACAATATTTGGATTCGTGGGGTTGGGTGCCATGTGCGCCGACTCGCCGCCCGCCGAAGGCTCCCAATCGCGGTTGCCAATGGCGAAGTCATCGGAGCGACTACGCACCCGCAAGGCTGAATTATCTTGTTGCCCACCCAAAACTCGGTAAGGAAAATCATTGTCAGTTACAACTCGATAAAACTGGGCAGTGGGCTGATTGTCCAAAGAAGACCAACTTTGTGCGCCATTCAAACTGACGGCTGCGCCCCCATCATCTGCCAAGACCATTTGTTGGTTGTTGTGGGGATTAATCCAAAGGTCGTGGTGGTCGCCGTGCATTGTGGGGATATTTTCCCAAGTTTTGCCGCCATCTTTGCTGCGGTGAAACTGCACATTGGCGACATAGACCCAATCAGGGTTTTGAGTATCGGCATAAATGCGCGTGTAATACCAAGCCCGTTGGCGTAGTTTGCGTTCTTCGTTGATTTTTGCCCAAGTTTCGCCCCCATCTTCGGAGCGATAAACCCCACCCTCTTGGGCTTCAATAATTGCCCACACGCGGTCTTGCTTGACCGGCGAAACTGTAACGCCAATAATTCCCAAAGTGCCTTTGGGCAAACCCTTGCTTTTTTTGGTGAGTTCGACCCAAGTATCGCCGCCATCGGTGCTTTTCCATAAGCCCGAACCTTCGCCCCCGCTTTCCAAACTGTGGGGAGTACGAATCACGCGCCAAGTAGAAGCATACAATACGCGGGGGTTATTGGGGTCAAAAGTCAAATCCACGGCTCCGGCTTGTTTATTGGCAAATAAAATTCTTTCCCAATTTTTACCGCCGTCTTTGCTTCGATATACACCTCGTTCTTCATTGGGTCCAAACAGATGTCCCAAAACCGCCGCATAGACCAAATCGGGATTAGTAGGGTGAATCCGAATACGGGTGATGTGGCGAGAGTCTTTTAAGCCGGTGTGTTGCCAAGTTTTGCCGGCATCTACCGATTTCCACATACCAAAACCTTCGGAAACATTGCCTCTGACCGTTTTTTCGCCTTCGCCGACATAAATTACATTGTTGTCGGACTCGCTCACGGCTACTGCGCCAATTGAGCCACCAAAAAATCCGTCCGAAATATTTTGCCAACTTGCTCCGGCATCTGTAGTTCGCCATACGCCGCCGCCGGTTGCGCCAAAATAATATAAATTGGGTTTACCCGCCACGCCCGTACACGCCGCCGACCTGCCCCCGCGAAAAGGACCAATATTACGGTATTTGAGCGCATTGAATAAACTGGTGTCGTATTTTACAATCGGGCTAACTGTCTGATTTTTAGGCTTTTGGGCAATTGCCAAAGCTGAAAAACCCAGCAAAAAACTCCAGAGTAGATAAGTTTTAAGGGCGTAAAAGTTTTGTTTCATTTTTTTAAGATTAGAAATTGAAGATTTCTCTAGTCAAGTTGGTTGGAAGATTTTTTTATAATCACTTGATTATCAGTAATTTATAAATTAAAATTAGATATATGAATTCACAAATTCTAAAATTTGAAAATCCATAAATTTTGCTTGTAATTTAGAAATAATTTGAGGTATGGAAAAAAATTTAACAAATTAAACAGAATTAAGCTATTGTTGGCTCGCCAGAGGGCTTTGTATATATTTTGGGTAACACTGCTATCTATTTATGATTTTCACGCAAAGACACTAAGGCGCAAAATACTGGTCGTGTCTCGCCTTTGGCGGATTTATAATTTTTAGTTTAAAATTTGTATAGCAGTATTATTGGGGGTTTTGCCGTAATTGATTTTCTAATAGCCAAAGTAGTCATAGATTTTGTTTTTTGATTAGTATTCAAAAGATTTGCGCAAATTCATAAATGATTAAAGCTAATAAGCGGCATATTATAACTAATTGATTATCAATTGTTTATATTTGTATCATAACCTGATTGATATTTTTTTGGCGTTGGGTAATGAATATTTTTTGTAAAAAAAATACTTGAAATTTGGATTTATAATTTAAAGTACCTACCTTTGTACTCCAATTTGAAATCAGTCAAGCGAAAGTAGCTCAGTTGGTAGAGCGCAACCTTGCCAAGGTTGAGGTCGCGGGTTCGAGACCCGTCTTTCGCTCTTTTTTATTGCTTTTTTTGAAATCCTTGCCGGAATGGCGGAACTGGTAGACGCGCAGGACTTAAAATCCTGTGAGCGTAAAAGCTCGTGTGGGTTCGATTCCCACTTCTGGTACTTAATTATCCAATCCTTCTTCAAACTCTACAAACCTTTCTAAATACTTTCTCTACAATTACATTGAGATATATAATTTCTTCAGTAGGAGTTGTTGCATAACATATATTTTTCATTACAACTAATTGATAATCAATTAATTATAAAAAAATAGCTACTTAAATTCAAGCATTAATTGAAAATCAGGGTATTGCAACTTGTCCGCCTTTGGTGGATTAGCATATACTATAAACTTGTCCGCCTCTGGCTGATTAACTCATTGCCAACCATTCACTCCCAACCCACTATTTTGATAAGGCAAAAAATTACTTCCACCAGTCGGATAAGCTGAGCGTTTTGGGTCTATATTTTTCGGAAAAATCATTAATTTGCAAATTAAATTTGCACGAAAAAATAAGAACAATCGAATGAAAAACGAAAACCGCCGCCACTTCCTCAAAAAATCGGGGCTTGCTTTGGCTTCGGCAACTGCCGGACTCTCGGCTTTGGCAAGTTCCTGCCAAACCCCTACGCAGGAAATCAAGAAAAACCTAAATCTTAGCTCCGATAAAAAATATAAGTGGATAATGGTAACTACTTGGCCGCCCAAGTTTCCGGTATTGGGCGAAGGCTTGGATATGATGGCAAAGTGGGTCGAGACCGCCTCTGCCGGACGAATGCACATCAAAGTAATGGGGGCGGGTGAGTTGGTGCCGGCTTTGGAGTGTTTTGATGCGGTGAGTCAAGGTGGAGTACAAATGGCGAGCGGGGTAGCTTATTATTGGGCAGGCAAAGTACCGGCGGCGCAGTTTTTTGGGGCTATACCGTTTGGAATGAATGCCCAACAAGGCATCAGTTGGATAAACAATGGCGGTGGACTCAAACTGTGGGAGGAATTGTATGCCCCCTATAACCTAATACCAATGGTAGGCGGCAGTACCGGTGTGCAAATGGGTGGGTGGTTTCGCCAAGAAATCAAATCAATGGCTGATTTGCAAGGACTTAAAATTCGAATGCCGGGCTTGGGTGGCAAAGTAATGACCAAAGCTGGAGCGGTGGCGGTACTTTCGCCCGGGTCGGAACTTTATACCAATTTGGAGCGCGGAGTGATTGATGCTGCCGAGTGGATTGGACCGTATCACGACTACAAAATGGGCTTTTATAACGTAGCCAAATATTATTACTACCCGGGTTGGCACGAGCCGGGACCTATTTTGGAAATAATTATCAATAAACAACAATTTGAAGCTTTACCGCTTGATTTGCAAGAGATTATTCGCACAGCAGTTGGACGATTGAGTATTTGGACTTTGGGAGAGTTTGAAGCCCAAAACAATTTATATCTACAAAAACTTGTTAAAGAGGAAGGAGTGCAACTGCGCAAGTACCCTGATGATGTATTGAAAAATTTGAAAAAATACGCGCAAGAAGTTATAGAAGAAATGATCGCCAAAGACCCTAAAGCCAAAAAAATTTATGAATCTTATCAAAAATTCAGAAATGATATTGAGGCTTGGGCAGATATTTCAGAAAAAGTATTTTATGAAAGTATGTGATAATAGTTTGTGAAGTTTCGGGCTTCTAGTTTTGGGTTTCTAGTTTTTATAAGTTATTGATAATCAATTAGTTATAATAAACAGCAAACGATAATAAACAACAAAGGGGGCATTTCAAATTTACTACCAACAACCCTCTCCTTGTATTTCTCCCACTCCTTCGGAGGGGGCTGGGCGGAGGCTCTGGGCAGGGTGAGGCAATAGAAACACATAAATTTGAAATGCACCCACAACAAACGATATTTAACACATAAAGCATTGATTATCAAATATTTATAAAATTGAACTAAAATTAGAGAGCTAAGATGGAAGCGGTAGCTATGATGATATTTATGTCGCTCGTAATAGGAATTTCGTTGGCATTTGGTGTCCACAAAACTCCGGCAATGCGCGATGAAAAACGCTACGCGGCAGGGATTCGCCTAGTAGGTTTACAAAAATATCTGGAGGCTTTGGCTTATTTCGAGCAAATCATCAAAAAACACCCTCATTCGGGGGTGGCTTGGTCGTATCGGGCAGAGTGTCATTTGGCACTAGGCGACTACCACCAAGCGATTATGGCTTGTGAAAAAGCGATTCAGTTGGATTATACTTTGGCTTATTGCTATTTATTCAAAGGAATAGCCCTTTACCATTTGCAAGAGTACCCCGATGCCCGCGATGAATTGAGCAACGCCATTTGGCATTTTCGAGAAAAGCACCCCGATGCCTTCAAGTATCGAGGTTTATGCCACTACGCTTTGCAAAATTTTGGGCTTGCCGAATCCGACCTACAGCGTGCCTATCGCTTGGGCGACGAAGATGCGCATTATATCCTCAAACAATGGCAAACCAAAAGTATGAGAATGTAACATCAATAGTTCGGGCAGTTTCTAAGCTCCTTGCTCCGCCAAAGGCGGAGATTTAGTTCCGAGTTATTTGCTAAGTGTCTGATAATCAAATAATTCAATAGTTCGGACAGTTTCTAAGCTCCTTGCTCCGCCAAAGGCGGAGATTTAGTTCCGAGTTATTTACTAAGTGTCTGATAATCAGCTCGTTACATAAAAAAATACTACTATACAAAATATGTATTCACGCAAAGACGCTAAGGCACAAAGTACTGATAATCAATAAATTGTGCCTTAGTGTCTTAGTGGCGAATTAAACATAAAATATTTAAAATAACATAAATGGCTGATAATCAATTACTTACAAAAAATTTCCGAAGTATTGATTGTTAAGAATTAGGAATTAATAATTGGGAATTAGGAGTTATGTAAGTGCCTGACCGTGTCCGCCTTTGGAGGATTTTCAAGTAATCAAAAAATTATTCACTCTCCGTTATTCACTATTCATCAACTAGGCTACTTTCAAAACCTTGACAATAAAAATAATATCAATCGCAATCAGCGCGAGGGCAATCCACAAAAAATACTCATATTTATTTGACGATACGTCCATTGTACGTACATCGAGGCGTTGCCCTTTGACTTGCTGAATGGTTTTGATGAGTTGAGAAATTTGGTTTTTTTCGGGAGATATTTCAAAGTATTGTCCACCGGTTTGGGTTGCCAACTCCTCCATTTTTTGGTAATTGAGCCTCGATATAGCTATAGAACCATTTTTGTCCAACTGAAAACCCCCACTCGCTGGTATGCGACTGCCTTGTGGCGTACCTACCCCAATGGTAAATAAGCGCAAGCCTTTGCGTTTGTATTGTTGAATCAGAGGCGTGGTATCGGAGCCAAAGTGTTCGCCATCGCTTACCAAAATCACCAACTTGGCTTTGAAATCGGTGAGGCGATTTTGCGAAATTTCGTGGCGAGTCATTGCCATTTGCAAAGCCGGATTGAAGTCGGTACTCCCCGAAGGCATCAATCCCGGATTGATATTTTGTAAAAAAATCGCTAAAGCATTGCGGTCATAGGTAAGTGGGCATTGCAAAAAAGCATCGTGGGCAAAAACTATCAAACCAATGCGGTCGGTCTCGAGCGATTGAATGATATTTTTGATTTCATACTTGACTTTCTCGAGGCGAGTCGGGCTAATATCGGCGGCAGTCATTGATTTGGAAAGGTCAATCAAAATATAAATATCTTTGCCGACCGCTTGGACAAATTTTTTTCCGAAGCCAAACGAAGGACCTATCAACGCAATAATCAACAAAATAAAATAAATGATTCGCAAGGGCAATTTGATAAAAATAAAGCGTTTGGGGCTTTTGAGCTTTTGCGCCAAATGCCACATCCGATACAAATACAGACCAAGAGCCAAGCCAAAAACGCTTATAAAAAAATACTCAACCCAAGTCAGCGAATAATACCATTGTAAATCCATTTAGTATAAGTGAATTTTGAAGCCCTCAAAAAGCCCCGCCCCTCGAGGGGAGAGATTTAATTGAATTATGAATCTAATGCCAAAACCTTTACAATGATAAAAAAACTTTGGTAAAATTGCACCTGCTCATCAGCAAAAATACGAAGTCAAGCCAAAGCGTAATTATTTTTAGCAAACTATTTGCGGTTTTGCGCCAAATGAATTATTTTTGAAGCCTAATATAGGTAAAAAAAGTACATTTGTTTAAAAATTAAACTTAGCATAGATTTTATGAAAAATTGGTTTATCTGTACGGTAAAATATACCAAAGAAGACGAAAAAGGCAATGTAAAAAAAATCAGCGAAACTTACTTGGTTGATGCCTTATCTTATACCGAAGCCGAAGCCCGCATTTATCAGGAGTTGGGCAGTATCATTCGCGGTGAGTTTCAAATTAGCGACCTGCGCAAGAGCAATTTGATTGATATTTTCCACTTTCCCGATGCCGAAACTTGGTACAAATGCAAGGTAGTATATAGTACTATGGATGAAAAATCGGAAAAAGAGAAAAAAGTAACCAATAATATGTTGGTTTCGGCGCACAATATCAAACAAGCCTACGAAAGAATCGAGGAAAGCCTTAAAACAATGTTGGTACCCTACCAAATTACGAGTATCGTAGTAAGCAACTACCTTGAGGTATTTGTCTATGAAGGAGATGCCTCAGCAAACGAGCGAATTCCCGAAAACTTGAAACCTTTGGCTAAGTTGGAAGAATTGGTCTAAAAATGGTAGATTCCAGAACGAAATGCAAGTTTCTTTGTTTCCAGCCAACTGGGGCAATAAATGATTTTTTTTCAGAAACCCCCTTATTCATTTTGAAGATGGATTTCTGAAAAAAATCAAAGAAAAAAAAGATTTTATTGATAAACTGCTCATAATCAAGCAGTTATAATATTACATTTCGTTTTGGAATTTAAGATATTTTATGTAACCGCCTCATTATCCGCCAGAGGCGAGACACAGACAAACATTTGGGAGCATTTAGGTGGTTTTGAACGCTGATTACGCAGATTTTGATGATTCTTACGATAAAAATCTGTGTTCTGATAAAATATAGATTAATCCTATTTTAACGTGAATATTTTAGTAACTATTTGATAATGAGCTAATTATCATACAAAAATGCACTCTTTTTTACAAAAAATCAATTGTTTCAAAAATAAAATT
>JALONJ010000211.1 GCA_025455045.1 Microscillaceae bacterium
ATTGGCCCTGTCTGACAAAACCAGCAATCATGCGTTCATTATCATCCACTGTCGATGCTACAACGAATTCCACAACCACCGGCACTCTTGCAAACAAACGTCCTGTTGTATCCATTTATAATCGATATCCCATCTATCTGGCAGAAGATTGGAATTCGGGAATTGGAGGTGGTTTGTGGAGTACTGGCTTAGCCATGGCACAGTATTTTTGCAGTCCACATTTTCACACGCAGCTGCTTAAGCCTATCAGTCACCAGTGTTAGTGTGAGTGAAGTAAATAGTCATTGGACCTGTCAATATACCAAACAAAAACACAATTTTCTCTGGCAAATAGTTTCCTTAAAGTCTATAAAATTTTGAAAAAATGAAAAACTGCTGCTTATTATTTTTTATGTGTTTGAGCTGTGTCGGTTCGGCGCAGACCAACTATGAAGTGGACTTTTACCGCGAAACGCCCGATGTACCTACCAAATATACTGCCGAATCGGTTATGGTGCGGATGATTGACGGCTTGGGTTTGCGGTTTTATTGGGCAACCGAAGGCTTGCGCTCCGAAGACCTTGCTTATCGACCCAGCCCTGAAGCCCGCACCTGCGAAGAAACCATTGACCATATTATGCTATTGAATCAATTTTTGGTCAATACACTCAAAAATGAGCCAATATCAGTCAGCGGTGAAGATACTTCAAAACTCAGTTATACAGTAAAACGCCAAAAAGCTCTAGCCTATCTGCAAGAAGCGCGGGAACTACTGACCAAAGGCGGCAAAAAGCTCAAAACCAGCAAATTTATATTTCAACAAAAAGACAAACAAACAACGTATCCTTTTTGGTATTTGATCAACGGACCGGTTGCCGATGCTTTGTGGCACGTGGGGCAAATCGTAAGTTTTAGGCGGGCTTCGGGCAATCCGATTGATGCCAAAGCCAGTTTGTTTACTGGCAAAATACCCAAGAAGTAGTTTTATTTGGGGGTAGGAAAAAGTGTTTTCGAGGCAAGCATTATTGAGGCAAGGCTTCGGATAGTTTTTATAAATAATTGGTCATCAGCCCGAGGCGGACAGGCTCCGCCAAAAGCAAGATACGGTCAATATTTTGCGCCTTAGCGTATTTGCGTAAGCATCATAGGGGGTTATTGAAAGATTTTGGTCAAATCTAAGCTGATTTGCAAGGTAGGATCGTTGAGTGTATCTTTACTGCCAAAAATTTGATAAGATTGAATATCCGAAAAAACATAAATATTCTTCAAAACCGGAATCACCAGCCAACAAGATTTTACTCCGGCGGCAAAATATCGCTCAAATTTTGCCAATATTTCATCATTGGCTTGGGAGGGCGACACAATTTCTAGGACTGCCAAAGGCATTTGGCGCATAGAGGTCTGGTCGTGCAAATAGTCAATCGTAAGTATCGGAAAAATTGAAATATCTGGCACAGTATCGGGCTTTTGGGGCATCTCGAGGCTTAATTCGGAGGCAATTGTGTACTTGTTTCGATAATTTGATTTGAGTTCGAAAATCAAATTACTCTGCAAAATAGAGTGATTTAGGCTAGGCATAGGCTTACCACGTTCAAGTTCATAAGTCGATATTTCTATTACATTTTCCATTTTTTGAAGCACGTTTTTTCAAATATACGAATTAATTTACATTTTATCCTTAAATTTAATGCAATATTTTTATAAATAATTGACTATCAGGTATTTACAAAAATCAAGTATATTTTTTTAACGATTAGATATACCGAAAATAAATTGAATAATTAAAATATTTTTAGGACTTATGTCGGTTCTCGCCAAAGGCGAACTGACAATCGTTGGAGTTCTAAAAATCATTTTAATGCATTGATAATGAGCATTTTAAAAAAATATTTAATTTGTATTTCCAAAATAAGTCTTTTAACTTTATAAATAAAATTTGTATTTTTTTAATAATGATTTAAAACACACACGATAAATTTTGTAATTATTATAATCGGCTCATAATCAAGTAGTTACAGTTTTTCATTCACAGATATACCCATCTTGGTTTTGGGTTGCCAAAATAATAACAACAAGCCTATAAGAATAAAAGGAATACTCAAAATTTGCCCCATATTGAGCCAAAGCCCTTGCTCAAAAGCTACTTGATTTTCTTTAAAAAATTCAATGGCAAACCTTGCCGAAAACAACAAGATCAAAAACCAAGCAAAAATCCGCCCTTGCCCAAGTATATAAATTTTTTTAAAATATAAGTGTAACAGGCTGAATATCAACAAATAAGCCAATGCTTCATAAATTTGGGCGGGGTGGCGAGGCAAGTCATCGACGGCTTTGAAAATCACCGCCCAACCCACATCGCTCGCTTTGCCGATTATTTCCGAGTTCATTAGGTTGCCCGTCCGAATCATTGCACCGGTCAAAGTCACTCCCAAAGCCAAGACATCTAAAACAAATAAAGTGGAAATATGGGCTAACCGAAAATGCGCTATCAACAAAGCCAACAAAACGCCCACTGCCCCGCCGTGGCTCGCAAGTCCTTGATAACCAACGAATTGGAATTGAGGACTAAACCGAATAGGCAAGATGATTTCCAAAGGGTGTTGCGAAAAATAAGCAAAATCATAAAACAAACAATGCCCCAATCTTGCGCCAACTATGCCCCCAGCAATGACCCATAAACTCAGTTTGTCAAAATCAGCATCGCTAACTCCGGCTTGGCGAAAGTAGCGATAAGCCAGCCAATAAGCGAGCGCAATCCCTACAGCAAAGAAAATAGAATACCACCGTAGCTCAATAAACCCCAAATCCAAAAAAATGGGACTTACCTGCCATTCAATTGCTAAAAACAACATTTTTTTAATTTTTAATTAATTGATAATCAATGACTTACAAAAAACTAACAGCCGTTGGTACAAAGTATCAGCAAAAGATACATACTTGTATTCATCAACCAATACCTAAGCTGTGAGATAAACATTTTTTGGGAGGCATTTGATTGGATAATCAGTTGAATATCAGCTTCTTGCCATATTTTTTCGGTTTGGGCTTCTTGCTTATACGCCTCCCAAAAAGGCTTCAAATCATCAAGGTTCATAGTCTTGGGGTTTAAATATTTTTTTTAATTTTGATTTAATTCTACTGAGTTTAGTACTGACATTGGTGAGCGTCAGGGTCAAAATTTGGGCAATTTCGGCATATTCATAGCCCTCTAAGTGCAGTATCAACAGAGCCTTGTCTGGCGGATTCAATTGATTGAGTACGAACTGCACAAAATCCGACCCTTCGACAAAAACCGCCGAAGCATTGTCCGCCAAATCCTCATCTTCTGCCCAATCATACCAAAAGGTTGGGGGTTTGTGGGCTTTTACCAAGTTCAAAGCCGTATTGAGAGCCACCCGATAAATCCAAGTCGATACTTTGGCTTCGCCCCGAAAATGCGGATAAGCCTTCCACAGTTGCAAAACTATTTCCTGCGAAGCGTCTTGGCGGTCTTCGTGGTGAGCAAAATAAGCCTTACAAATACTATGAATAATGCCTTGATGCGCTTTGATTAAAGCCGTAAAGGTCTGGCTAGGGAGGGTTTGCTTCATGCAATCTTTTTAAACTCTTTTGCTTACATTAGTCAATTATGGGCAAGAAAAAATCACAGTTGGGATAAAGTTTTTTTCAATATTTTTTTATTTGACCATAACTTATTGATAATCAATTGCTTATATAATTTTATCTTTTTGAGACCCTTTCACAACCCAAAACCAAATTTTGCCTTTTCCCAGTAAATCTCTAATTTTGCGCTTCTTATTGAAAATCAGGCTTTTGTAAATATAAATCACTTCCTAAAGCCTCCTAAAATCTTGAAAAAATGCAAGTTTTGAGCGAACAAGAAATCATCAGACGACAAAAATTACAGCAATTACGCGATTTGGGCATTGAGCCTTATCCGGCGGCTTTGTATCCGGTTACGCATTATGCCACCGAAATTAAAGCCAATTTTGAGACCAAACCTGATGATTATCAGCAAGTTACGCTTGCCGGACGATTGATGATTACCCGTATTCAAGGCGCGGCAGGTTTTGCCGAAATTCAAGACTCCACCGGGCGTATTCAAATATATGTGCGCCGCGATGATATTTGCCCTGAAGAAGATAAAACTTTTTACAATACAGTCATTAAAAAACTGGTCGATATTGGCGATTTCATTGGGGTAAAAGGCTACGTATTCAAAACTCAAATGGGCGAAATCACGGTTCACGTTACCGAATTTACCATATTGGCAAAATCCCTAAAACCTATTCCGATTGTCAAAACCGATGACGAAGGCAAAGTCCACAATGAAGTTACCGATGCCGAGTTCAAATACCGCCAACGGTATGCCGATTTGGTGGTCAATCCGGGCGTAAAAGAAGTATTTATTCAACGCACCAAAATATACCAAACTATCCGCGAGTATTTCAACTCTTTTGGCTATTTGGAAGTTGAAACCCCGATTTTGCAATCTATTCCGGGTGGTGCGGCGGCACGACCTTTTATCACGCATCACAATGCTTTGGATATGCCTTTATATCTAAGAATTGCCGATGAATTGTATCTCAAAAGATTGATTGTGGGCGGATTTGAAGGGGTTTATGAGTTTTCAAAGGACTTTCGCAACGAAGGAATGGATAGAACCCACAACCCCGAATTTACGGTTTTGGAGTTTTATGTCGCTTACAAAGATTATTTTTGGATGGCGGAATTTGTGGAAAAAATGTTTGAAAAAATCGCTTTGGCATTGCACGGCACGACCCAAATCAAAGTGGGCGAAAATATCATTGATTTTACTGCTCCATTTCGGCGATTGCCTATTTTAGATGCCATTCAAGAATATACAGGCATTGATGTATCGCAAATGGACGAAGCGGGGCTGCGCGAAGTTTGTCAGCAACTCAACATTCCTATCAAACCCGAAATGGGCAAGGGCAAATTGATTGACCAAATTTTTGGCGAAAAATGTGAGCCTTTTATGATTCAGCCCACTTTTATAATGGATCATCCGGTAGAAATGTCGCCCTTGACCAAAAAACACCGCAGCAAACCGGGCTTGACCGAGCGTTTTGAGTTGTTTGTCAATTGTAAAGAGATTTGTAATGCTTATTCGGAGTTGAATGACCCCATTGACCAACGTGAACGCTTCGAGGAGCAAGTCCGCTTAATGGAGCGGGGCGATGACGAAGCAATGTTTATTGATTATGACTTTTTGCGGGCTTTGGAGTATGGAATGCCGCCTACTTCGGGTATTGGTTTTGGAATGGATAGAATTGCAATGTTGTTTACCAATCAACCCTCGATTCAAGACGTACTTTTCTTCCCGCAAATGCGCCCCGAAAAACAAGTCGAATTAGCCAAAACCGAAGATTATGTAGCTCTAGGGATTCGAGAAGATTTGATTCCGATTATTCAACACTTGGGTTTTATGACGATTGAAGATTTGAAAAAAGCCAATCCCAACAAAATTTTTAATGATATGGGCGGGGCTAGAAAAAAACTTAAGCTCGAGGTCAAACTACCAAGCAAAGAAGAAGTAGAAAATTGGCTCAAATAGAATTTTAATCAATACCAATTTGATTTTTGGGCTGATAATCAGATAGTTACAAAACCCTAGTCAATAAAATAAATATCAAACTAGGGTTTTGTGATTAAGTAAATAAATAGAGAACGCTGACCAATACGACAATGTAGCCAATAAATAAATAGATGTATTTTGCGTCCTCTTTTTCGAAGGCTTGGGTCTTTTTCATTGGTTTAAACAATGGTTATATGGTTTGTTTTATTAAGCAAATATACTCATTGTCAGGGCTTTGGGGTTGTTAAAGAAGTGTTATCTATTTAGCAAGAAAGTGTTAAAAAAAGTTAAGCTGGAACTTTATGAAATTGTATTTTTAAATTTTATATTACAATTTTTAATATTTAATCATCTGATAATCAGTGATTTATAAAAATAATAGCCCTCCAAGCCGAGAGATGAATTATCAAACCAATTAGTTAATTTAATATGCCCAAAGTAAGTGTACTCATACCAGTTTACAATACGGAAAAATATATAGCCCACACTATCAATTCAATCTTAAATCAAACCTATCAAGATTGGGAGCTGGTCATTGTTGATGATTGTTCAACTGATAATACCTTTCAGATTTGCCAGCAATATGCTCAACAAGAACCACGGATTCGTCTTTTCAAAAACGCTAAAAATCTGGGTATGATGCCCAATTGGAATCACGGTATCAGTCTGTGTCAGGGCAAATACTGGGGGAAATTAGATGCCGATGATTGGTGGCACGAAAAAATGCTTGAAGACTGTGTCAATATTTTGGACACAATGCCCGAAGTAGGCTTGGTCTGTAGCCGACACATCAATATCGATGAAGATGGCAATGTGATAGCCAATTCTGTGCCTAACCCGCCGGATTTTGTATTAGATCAGGTCTTTGATTTTGGCAATTTTATAAAACTGGGAAATGATTTACTACAATTTAATATAGCCAAACAGGGTATCGGACTCTTACGAAGCAAAATTTTTACAGAACTTGGGTTATTTACGCTCTTAGATGCCGGTGATACCGAAATGTGGTTTAGAATTGGTAGCACCTATCAGCTATATTGTATCAATCAGGTCTATCATTATCACCGAGTTTGGAATGAGAGTTTTACCCGACAAAAAGTTTTGAAGATTAATAAGTTAGAAAAAAACTTATTTGATGTGCGAGAAGCCATCTTCAACTATTATTATTCAAAAGGCAAAATATCCTCGATGGAATACCAAGAATTTATGAATAAAAATCGGTTTGCCTACAATAAATTTTTGATAGCCCAAAATTTTAAAGACAAAAAATATAAACAGGCTTGGCTAAAGTTATGGCAAAATTTGTTAATTTCGCCTTCACAAACCATAGCTTTTTATTTTAGAAGATTCAAAGAAAAAATTATCTTGTAATATTAATAGAATACCCTATCCTTACTTGATTTATATAAATATCTGATTGTCAATTAGTTACATAATTTTAGTAGCGCGAATAGCATAATCAAAATCAAATTATGATTGATAACTTTGAATATCCAATACAAGTTTATAATACTAATTCTGCTAAACTGGTACTTCCCTTAGTCATTGATTTATTAAGCCCCAAAAGTGTATTAGATGTAGGCTGTGGTATAGGCACTTGGTTAAAAGTATTTCAAGATTACGGCATCGAGGACGTAACAGGAATTGATGGCGAATATGCAAAACCCAATTTACTCATCAATCAAGAAAAATTTATGGCTTGGGATTTGGGGCAGCCACTGCAATTAAATCGGCAGTTTGATTTAGTAGTTTCTTTGGAAGTTGCCGAGCATCTACCCGAGTCGGTGGCTGATACATTTGTCCATAATTTGATAAAACACGGCACTATTATTTTGTTTTCGGCGGCAATTCCCGGGCAAGGTGGGAGTGGGCATATTAATGAACAATGGGCTTCATATTGGCACAAAAAGTTTAAAGAATATGACTACGAGTTTTATGATTTGATTAGACCGCTAGTTTGGAACAATGAAAACATTGGGATCTGGTATCGTCAGAACATATTTATAGTAGCACACTCGAGTACTTACATAGCCCAAGAACACAAGCCAGCAAAAATCCTTGACTTAGTTCACCCCCAATTATTGACTAGAGTTTTGCATGCTACCCAAAGAGCCCAAGAACTCGAGAATGGCAAAGCCGGGGTAAAAACAGCTTTTGGGTCATTTACCAAAGCTATCGGAACATATTTTAAAAAGTTATTTACTGCACTTCAGATAATGTTTTTGTAAATAGTTGTATTTCAAATTTACGCGATTTTTTTGCTTCACCTTGCCATCTCCGAAGAAGAGGATGATAGGTAATAAATTTGAAACGCCCCCATTTCGCTCAGATTCAAAGATCAATAGTTCGGATAGTTTCTAGTTTTGAGTTGTTTAGTAAGTGCCTGATTATCAGCTAGTTACAAAAAATACCTAAAATAGCATAACCTGTTGATTGTCAATTATTTACAAAAACTGTCCGAAGTATTGAAGATAAAGCCTGACCAATATGCGTGGTCAGGCTTTATTTATTGGAGAATAAATGATTTACAGAGGTATATTACCGTGTTTTTTCTTGGGCAATTTGGCTACTTTGTTCTCTAGCATTTCCAAAGCTCTAATCAATTTGAAGCGAGTTTCTTCGGGTCTGATGACCTCATCAATATAACCTCGATGGGCGGCTCGATAAGGTGTAGCAAACTTGTGGGTATATTCATCTTCTTTCTCTTTGAGTTTGGCGACGGGGTCTTCGGCTTCATCAATTTCTTTTTTGAAGATAATTTCTGCCGCACCTTTAGCTCCCATTACGGCAATCTCGGCGGTAGGCCAAGCATAGTTCATATCCGCGCCTATGTGTTTAGAGTTCATTACATCATAAGCTCCACCATAGGCTTTGCGCGTAATTACGGTTACGCGCGGTACGGTAGCCTCACAGAAGGCATACAATAATTTTGCGCCATTGGTAATGATGCCATTCCACTCTTGGTCAGTACCAGGCAAAAATCCGGGTACATCTTCAAAAACCACCAGAGGAATATTGAAACAATCACAAAAACGTACAAATCGCGCGCCTTTGGTACTTGAGTCAATGTCCAAACAACCTGCCAGTACCGAGGGCTGATTGGCAACTATGCCCACACTCCGCCCGGCTAGGTGCGCAAAGCCCACGACTATGTTTTCGGCAAAATTTTTATGGACTTCAAAAAAAGAGCCTTCATCTATCACACCTTCTATTACTTCGCGGATGTCGTAAGGTTGGTTGGGGTTTTCTGGCACGATATTGTTCAAACCTGCGCGCATTTCTTCAACACGTGATTTGGCTTCGTAAGGTACAAGGGGAGTGGTGTCTTCACAGTTTTGCGGTATGTAGCTCAAAAGCCTTTTGAGATGATTGATGCACTCTAACTCATTGGCACAAGCAAAGTGAGTTACGCCGCTTTTGGTGCTATGGGTCGAGGCTCCCCCGAGTTCTTCGGAGGTTACATCTTCATTGGTAACGGTTTTGACCACTTTGGGACCGGTAACAAACATATAGGAGGTGTTTTCAACCATCATAATAAAGTCGGTAATTGCCGGAGAATACACTGCTCCACCGGCGCAGGGTCCCATAATTGCCGAAATTTGTGGTACTACTCCCGAAGCCAAAGTATTGCGATAAAAAATATCGGCATAACCCGCCAAAGAGTTTACCCCTTCTTGGATTCGTGCGCCGCCCGAATCGTTTAAGCCTACTACCGGCGCGCCGTTTTGCATTGCCAAATCCATTATTTTGCAAATTTTTTCGGCATAGGTTTCGGAGAGTGAGCCACCAAAGACCGTAAAATCTTGCGAAAATACATATACCAAACGCCCATTGACTGTACCATAGCCAGTAACTACGCCATCGCCTAAATAATGTTCTTTATCTAAGCCAAAATCTTTGGCGCGGTGCATTACAAATCGCCCGATTTCTTCAAAAGAGCCTTCATCAAGGAGCAAATCAATGCGCTCGCGGGCAGTCAATTTGCCTTTTTTGTGTTGAGAATCGATGCGTTTTTCACCGCCTAGAATCATTGCTTCGGCATTTTTTCGCTCTAGTTCGGCAAATTTTTCGGCTACGGTGGCTAGTTTGGGTTTTTCGGTGGTTTGAGTTCCGTTATCGTTCATTGTGTTATGAATATGTTTGATATAAAAAACAATTATTTGTTAATAAATTCTTGAAAATGAATGGTTTAAACTTTTGCAAGTAAATTTCATTAACCTTTGTTTCATTCTCAATTGAGCAAATTAAATCTTTTTTTGTGTAAATTCAATCAGCTATATAACAATTTGCGCTAACCTAAGCCATTATGTAAGCAAAAACAATGATAAAGGTCATACGAGACTTGAGTTGTGGCAAATTTGCGAAGCAATTGCTGATATATAGTTGGGTTGTCCCGAGGCAATGGATTGGTTTCTCCACCTAGCACAGTTGGTTGCCTGTAGCCAAATGTACCAACTTAAAGCAAATAAATCTAATTTATGTAAATTGTTGATAATCAAATAGTTATGAGATTTATAAGATTCTTCACACCTTTTCAGAAATGAAAAGATTTTTTCTGAAATTTATCAATTTCAGTGATTCTGAGCGTAGCGAAGAATCTAAAGCGTTGATTATCAA
>JALONJ010000212.1 GCA_025455045.1 Microscillaceae bacterium
GCTCTGAAGAATCTAAAGCGTTGATTATCAAGAGTTTCAGATTCTTCGCTTCGCTCAGAATCACTGAAATTGATAAATTTCAGAAAAAAAAATCTCATTCCTGAAAAGTGGTGAAGAACCAAATATTTGAAATAGCATAACTAGTTGATAATCAATTACTTATAAAAACTGTCCGAAGTATTGACTAGAAAATACCCGCAAAATCCACCAAGACCCCTAAAGATTTCGCTTTATTTATGAATGGTCGTAATGATAATTTTTTGACCTTTACAAAGCTTGGAAGAACACAACTAATATACATTCTTGTTTGCCACCAAGACGCTAAGATACAATTTGTTGATTATCAAATACTTAGAACCTTCGTGTCTTGGCGGCTATGATTTTTGTATGGTAGATTGTTTTAAAACCCCACTTCTTAGTTAATTGCTTGATTTTCAATTATTTAACTCGGAATTAGAAACAAGAAACTCGGAACTGGAAACTTTACGAACTATTCCGCCGCCAAATTGGGCAAAATTTGAAAAAGCTATTGTATTTTTGGCAAAAAATTGCGCGCATCACTTATGAAATCAAATCCCCAGCCTTTGTTTGAGGTTGTTATGATATGCTTGGTAACTTTGTTTACCCTAGCAGTTTATTCATTTATCGATTATGAAATCAAATTTGGTGTAGAACTCAAAAAATCGGAAATGAAGGCTTTTTTTACTCCTCCGCAAAATCAGCCCTTTATTCGGCAAAAATTTGACCTTGCCCTACCCAAAATCATCAGCCGTACTCTTAAATCCGATGAATTGGCAAGGGTCGATACCAGTTCGCAAACTATTTTATTGACTGGTGACTCTATGTGCGAAGGCTTGATGTTCCGATTTAATGACTATGTAAAATATAACAATCACAAAATCAAAACCGTGATTTGGTATGGCTCTACCACTATCAAATGGAGCGAATCGGATAGCCTCAAAAAATTGATTGATTTCTATAAACCTTCCTATGTTTTTTTTACTACCGGCTCCAATGAGTTGTTTATTCGCAATATTCAAGAGCGCGAAAAGCATATTCAAAACATTGTCAGCCAAGTTGGAAGTCGAAAATTTATTTGGATTGGCCCCCCCAATTGGGCAGAAGATACCGGTATCAATGATTTGATTGTCAAAAATGTGGGGCAAGACCGCTTTTTTGAATCCAAAAACCTCCAATTTGACCGAGCCTCCGATGGAGCGCACCCGACCTTCAAATCGGCGGCAGTATGGGCTGATACCATATCGGCGTGGGTGATGCAAAAAAGCCGCCATAAAATTATGCTAAAACGCCCCAAAAAAAGTTAAATTGTTGTTGTTGAAAGTGATATAAACACCTGATAATCAGGTGTTTACAGAAATTTTATGGCTCTATCGTTAATTTGGTTAATTCATAGTAATTTTTCAAGATCATTTAAACCCTAAGGGTTTTTAAAACCCTTAGGGTTTGACCTCAATCCCCAAATTAACGATTGAACCTATTTTATTTGCAAAAGCAATACTACTGTACAATTCTATTTTCGCGCAAAGACGCTAAGGCGAGAAGCACTGATAATCAATGACTTAGCTTCTTTAGTTTCTTAGTGATTAAAAAAATGTACAGTAGTATTTGCAAAAGCTAAGGCAAGAATTAACTATTTAAACACCAAGAACACCAAGAAAATACCCACAAAGTTCACCAAGACCTGGATGCTTCTTTGTGATTAACTTTGTGAGCTTTGTGGTAAATTGGACAGGATTAGTTTTAAGTGATTGATAATCAGGTATTTATATCAAAGATGGAAAGTAAAATTTATTTTATGTTTTTTTCACCCAATTCTAATTTTAAATAATATCAATGATACCCCTTTTGCAAAGAAAATAGCTCGTAAATGGCTGATTACCAGTAAATTAAATGCAATTTAACGACAACAAGTTAAATATTGTCTTTAACAATAGTTCGTGGAGTTTCTAGTTCCGAGTTTCTAGTTGGGAGCTAAGTGGTTGAAAATCAAGCAATTAACTGAAATCTTGCAAATTTCATAAATACTTGATAATCCGCCAGAGACGGACACGGTCAATAAGTTATGAAATATCCACGAAGTATTGGTCTTATCAGATTTTTAAGTCTAATAAGATTTAACTGCTTGATTATCAATAAATTATATGTATTTTAAATATGATAAAATAATATACAATAGGTGTGACAGTTTTTAATAGTTAGTTTATTAAAATACATAACTACTTGATAATCAGCAAGTTACATAATTTAGACTAAAAAACATAACTACTTGATAATCAGTTAGTTAGCTATTTTTAATAATTGAAAAATTAATTTTGTTACACATATTGAATATACACAAATATCTAATCTTCAACTATCCTTTTTTATTTAAGGCAATTTATTGACCAATACCATTTTTTGCTTGTCGGCTTTGGCTATATTTTTCAAAAACTCGACTAGTTCGGGGTAGCTTTCTTTGGGATACCTACCTCTATTCATTGCCAAGCGGCGGGTGTAAACCAAGGTATTGCCTTCCCACTTACATTTCATTTGATATTCACCAAATTTTGATTTCAAATTTACATCTTCAGGTTTGTATTCTAGTGCATAAGCCTCGGGCAATTGGAAAGTGAGTGTATCGGAGTCGATAAAATCATATTCCCAACCCAAAACTACCTCAGATTGGCGACTCAGGTTGGCATCTGGCACTTTTTCCCAACGATTGAGTACATTCAAAGGAATCGCCATTCGTTTGCCGGTTTTGGCGGCATACTTGCGAATACTCAATTTGAGTTTTTCGGTGGTCAAGGGCAGGCGGTCTTTTTGCCGGTTGAGTTCAAAATCTAAAATATCAAAACTAGGAATATTGAGATTTTCATAGAGCCATTTTTTTTGTTCTTCTTTGGCTTCTTCTACCAATACCGACCGGTATCCTTCGCGGGTTGAGCGATATTTTGCCAAAATTTCGGTCAGTGCATTGCCTTCAGCATCAATTTGGATTTTGGCAATCCGATTTGCTTGATTGTCTTGATTGGTATAGCGAGTAGTTCTTACTACTTTGCCGCCCCGCGAAGTAACAATCAAAGCATGGCGGTCGCCGGTCCAATTGGGCGCGGCGTAGCCAAAGGCTTCGGTTTGGCTAGTACACTCGAGCCACAAAGTATCTTTGGCGACCGGCACACACAAGATGGCGTGATTAAATCGGGCGGTCGGAAAATCTTTGAGAACGGGCGGGGCAATGCGTCCGGCGTATATCAAAGTATAAAATGACTCAATGCCAATCGCTTTGAGCATTGCTTGAGTATAATTGGACAAAGCCTTGCAATCGCCATAGCCTTTTTCATCTACATATTTTGCCGGAAAAGGTTGCCAGCCCCCGATGCCAAGCTGAATACCCACATAACGCGTGCGAGATTGTAAATATTCATATACTTTCTTGATTTTGGCTACCGGGTCAGTGATTCCGGCGGTCAGAGACCGCAATTTGGCTTTGGTGGCTTCGGGCAGTTCATCACGCGTGGCATTTAATTGCTGGATAAAATTGCCATAATCTTCCCAAGTACTCATATTGCCTTGATAGCCCTCAATCTCAAAACGGCTGGGCGCAAGATATACAAAAGGCGGGGCATATATCGTAAAAGACTCTCGCTTATAAATCGGTAAATGTGAGGCTTCCCAAACAAAAACATCATTTTCGCCTTCGGTCTTAATTACTGCTTTTTTGAGCTGAGTTTGCAAGTTATTTTCTTTGCCTTGGCTACTCTGTTCGCTGATTTGATAAAAATTTTCAAAGTTTAGTTCTCGATATCTTAGTTTCAAACTACTCGGCACAATGGCTTTGAAATAAGCATATTCAATAGCTATGTTTTCGCTAGGATAAATATCCCAACTTGGATAAAACATCAGACCGTCATACACCATTTCGTACTCAAACTCTACGGTATGTGGATATACATTGTGATTAAACTCCGCGATTTTGACTCGGTTATCATCGACAAAAGACTCGCCCGAATTGCCACTAAAATCCCGAATATCAGTTTTTTTTAATTTTTTGACCTCGTTGCCCAAAGCATCATAAAGTGTGGCTCTGATATAATTGATTTGCCTCAATTTATCATAAGGCACGACCAAAGTAGTCATTTCTTGGGCTTCTTTACTCAAAATTGTAATCGCTATTTTGAGGGTGTGTTTGCCATTACCGGCTGACATCACCGTAAAAATCTCTTCACTGGTGCGCAACACCGCCATCGCATTTTCCTTCAATCCACTAGGAATTGCCGATACCGGATATTTGTTGTCGCCCGCCCAAGCCGGCGTAGTCAAGTAAGTAATTAGAAAAAATAGAATAAAATGTTTTCGCATAGAAATTAACTTTAACTTGTGTTTGTTAATAATATATAAGTTTTTGATTTTCAGGGATTTACAAGGTTTTTTTTAGAACAATTTGTTCGGCTTGTTTATTGAGCATCATATTAAATAAGTTTTGCAAACCATTGAATTCATCGGGCAAAAAATTGATTTTTTTAATCAAAAAATGACTCTTTAGGAGAATTATATTGCTTTCTTGGGTAATTTGATACGCATATTCAAGATTTTGGTCACTACTGGTATAAACTTGATTTTTGGGCAAGTCTTCTATCTCAAAACCTGCCGGTATGGTCAAACGAAGGGCATAGTTTTGGATAATAGGGTAGCCCAAATCAATCGGAAATTTGCGATTTATCTTTTTCAAAGGATTAACCTCAAAACTTTTGAACAAAAAAGGCTCAATATAGACTCGATTTTGATTGATGATATTTTCGCCCTCTAACTGAAAGTTGATTTGCAAAGGTAACTTTTCATCGGCTAGATTATCTACTTTTGCAGATGTCAAAGACAGGTGAGAATTTGGGCTAAACCAATTATTTTTGAGATATGACTCCATACCAAGTGTTTCAATGTTTTTGCGAGTTTGGAATGCACTATAATCCTTGTCCACAACCTGAGCTTTGCCTTGGATATTGCCCGATTCGTGCAAGGTAAGTTCCATTGTTACATCGCGCTCATAGGATTGGATAGACTCTATATCCACCAAAACTCCTTTGCGACCGGCTACCATCAATCCTTTGCGGTTCAAACATTTGAAAGGAAGCATACCAATTGTATGCTGGGTATTGGTAGCATCTAAATAGTACTTTGTACCTTGAACTTTTGCTAAGACAATTACATAATTCAGTTTATCAATCAAAGGAGTCAGATAGTTCAGTTTGCCGTTTTCTCGGGTACTCAAAACTATTGGGTAGGCGTGGATATTGGCGGCAAGCAACATTTTGAGAAGGATAAAATTAATTTCGGCAGAATTACCGGTTTTTCGGTCAAAAGCTTTTTTTAGATTGGTTTGCGCAAGTAAGCTGTTGTGTTCATTCCATTTCAAATTAGTTTTTACATAATCGAATATGATTTGTAATTTTTCTTGCGGTGTGTGAGCTTTTTTGGTGATTTTCTGAACAATAAACCCTAAAAACTCATAATCAGTAATTTTCTCAACAAAATATTCTTCATCGGTGAGTTCTTCGGCGATTTTGTCCCAAGTATTCAAGATTGGTTTCAATATGCCGTTTGTATATACGCCGTTGATATGAAAGTCAATTTTGGCAATAAAATCTCTCGAGGTAGTCATAAAATCTTCTGCCTGAAATCCCGCAATGTTTTTCATTGCCCAATTGTAGCAGTTGGCGTGAGATGCGACACGGTTGCCCAAAATACATTTTTCTTTGGTTCGGCGATAAAATGAGTTGATACCTTGATAAATAATTTTGTAATCGTACCGCTCAGGAATCGTAATTTGATATTCGCTCCAAAGCGTAGGAATTTCGCTCTGAAACTCCCAATCTTTGAGTACAATCAAGTTTTTAAGTTTTTGTTCATAGCTATATTCAATAATAGCCCCTTCGCATACCTGCGGAAAGGTGAATTTTTTGATTTTGATATACTTATCTACTTCATCTTCAAAAAAGTCGCTGCTGTCGAGCCTTTGGCTTACAACCGTATCAGCCGCATAAGTATAAATTGCCGCCTGCAAATTGTCCAAAGTTTCGTACTTGGTATGATAATGAATCCCCACATTGGCATAATTATACGCACGTTTTTTTAAGATTTTGACTCGTTTATGGCGTTTAAAAACCAAATAAGGAATCCCGTTTTTATCCAACTCAAAATGGGTTTTGCCTATATCAAACAATACAATAGCAGTAACTGAGGTATCGCCCATAAAGGATTTTTGGCTAAATAGCAGAGGATTTAGTTTGCCAAAATCTTCTACTTGGCAAACTCCTACGTTCAGTTGCCCACAAAATATGATAAACCAAACCGACCAATGTAATTTGTTTTGCATAAATAGTTTTGATACCGTTGAATATCTTTGTTGAATGAATTTATAAGTGTTTGATAATCAATTATTTATAAAAAATATTGAATTCTATCGTTAATTTGGTTAATTCATCGTAATTTTTCAAGATTATTTAAACCCTAAGGGTTTTAAAAACCCTTAGGGTTTGGGCTCAATCCCCAAATGAACGATTGAACCAAATACTGTCAATTATCAAATTAAAATCTTAAGGCTTTTGTACTTTTTTCAACACAATTTGCTCACTTTGTTTGGCAATCAACTGCATAAAAAAATTGCGTAGTTGGGAGTATTCTTCCGGCTCATAAACCGGTTTTTCTATGGTCAATTTGCTTCTTAATTGCAGCATATTCCCCGCCTTACCTACTGTATAAGTGAAACTTGCCGATTTGTCGGGAGTCATCAGGGTCATACTTTTGGGCATTTCTTCTATGTCAATGCCTTCGGGAAGCGTAATCATCAGCATATAGCTCTCGGTAATAGGATGCCCAAAATCAACCGGAAAACTGCGTTCTTCTTGTTTGAACGGGTTTTCGGCAAAGGCTTTGATGAGATAAGGTTCCAAATACATTCTATCGCCCAACAAAGGATTCTCGATTTCTATTTTGCACGTAGTTTTGAGGGGCTGATATACATCTTTTAAGTTTTCAATTTTGTACTCGTGTACTTTAAATTTATCGGCGTATTTTTTAAATTTTTCGGCAATGTACTTTTCTTCTTTTTCTGGGATGTCGCCGATTTCGGTTCTGAGTTGATGGGCGGCATAGTCTCGGGCTTGAGTGGTTATATCACCCTTAAGATTGCCTTCGGCATCAAATTTCAGACTAATTACGTGACCGTAAGATTCACCTGTTTTGGGGTACAAATCTATCCAAGCAATGCCTTTTTCGGCAATAATTTTGCCCTGCCAATTGAGGGCTTTGAAGGGCAACATACCCATTGGGAGCAAGGGGTCGGTAGCGTCGAGCATCCATACTTTTTCGCCCAATTTGACATATACCACCGCGTAGTTGAGTCGGTCGATTCTTGGGAAAAAAGGATTCAATTTACCATTTTTGCGAGTACTCAATACCACCGGATAGGCTTCCTCGATACCGGCTTCACGAAGCATTGCAATCAATAAAAAATTGATTTCAGCCGAACTGCCTTTTTTATTGTCCAATACTTTTTTGACATTGTCTTTGACATAGTAAGTGTTGTACTCATTCCATTTGATATTATCTTTGATATAATCATATATTTTGCGCATTTTTTTTTCGGGTTCATTGATTCCGGCAGTCAGTTCGGCTACTACTTCTTTGATAAGCCCGCGTTTGTTGAGTTGCTTGCCAAAGTCTTCGTCTTCAATCAAGGATTTGCCTACGCCTGCCCAACTGCCAATGCGAGTTTGATATACGCCTTGAAATTTAGTGCCTCGCAATTGGAACTCAATCTTCGAGATATAATCATCTACAGTTGTAATGTATTTTTCGGTCTTGAACGCCGGAGCATCTTTGACCGCCCAACGGTACTTGGTGCCATTGATTATATTGGTGCCAATGGACATATTTGAGCCTTCGGTTTTATTGATGTAAAAAGGAATTTGCATCAAAGGAAATTGCTGATAATCAAAAAATTCGGGTATATCGGCTATGTATTCGTTCCAAAGGCTGGGTATATCGGTCTGAAACTTCCACTCTTGCAACTGGCTGATAAAATCCGAATTGAAACGATAACTAAACTCAATGATTGAACCTTCTTTGATGCCCGGAATGGTAAATTTTTTGAGCTTGAGGTTTTTGGTAATGCTTTCTTCAAAAATATCTTTCTTGTTGATTTCGGTTTCTACTACTTTGCCACCTTCCATATTGTAGCATACCGCCCGAATGCGCTCCAAATCTTCTTTGTTGAGGCTATTGCCAATGAATAAGGGGATTTGCACGTTGGCTTGCTCATAACCGGCTTTTTTGAAGATTTTGATGCGGCAATGTCTTTCGTGAGTGAGGAATAAATCGCGCCCTTCGTTGTAATTGAAGTAAGTTTTACCCACATCAAACAGCACTACTGCCGCCGCGCCGGTATCAGCCGCATACGATTTCATTGCAAACCACTTAGGGTCAATTTTGCCAAATTTTTCTTCTTGAGCCAATGCCGGATGGAGGCAAAAAAAGCCCATAATTGCCCAAAAAAGCCTTGTAATCTTTGTTTTCATTAGGTAAGTTTCGTTTATGTTGGATAATATTTTGGATAAGGGTGAGGAATAAATTAGGTTTATAGGCAAAGGAAGAATTTTTTTTCGAGAAATCAAACAATTTGCAAACAAATTAGTTACGCACTTTTTATGGAATGATTGGGCTTGGCAAAATGCTTCAAAAATCCGTAGATTGAATCAGCAAAAGGGCTATTTGGCATTGCCCTTCAAGGGTAGGGGAATTAGAAACTGTCCAAATTATTGATTACTTAGAAACGATTAAAAAATAACTTAGGAATTTAATTTTGTAAATATCTGATAATCAAGTATTCATAATATTGTAACCCAGCCTTTAGGCTGTGCCTCCCACAGCCTAAAGGCTGGGTTACATTACGGTTTAAGACTGCGCTACATTTTTTAGTTCGCCACTAAGACACAATTAATTGATAATCAGACATTTAGAGGCTTTATATCTTGGTGGCTATAAGTTTTGGTAGTATAGCACATTTTATAATTCACTCATACTTAGTACTTTGATTCCTTTGCCAATTATCCAAAATAACGGCAGTCGCTACTCCCACATTCAAAGACTCGGCTTGCCCAAAGCGCGGAATGGTAATCGGGTATTGAATAAAAGGCAATAAATTCGCCCGAATACCTTTGGATTCATTGCCCATAAGCAATAAACCTGCACTCGCAAACTGAGTTTGATGAATATTTTTACCCTCAAGCAAAGCTCCATAAATAGCTGATTGTGAGTGAGTTGTGAGATATTTTACCAAATTGGTATAAAACAGAGCTACGCGCAAAAACGAAGCCATTGAAGCCGAAATGACCTTGGGATTGTATAGCTCAACGGTATCTTCGGAGCAAATGATTTGTGAAATACCATACCAATCGGCAATGCGAATGATGGTTCCCAAATTGCCCGGGTCTTGAATCCCGTCCAAAACCAAAGTCAGCTTTTGCGTTTGCGGCGCAAGGGTTTGGTTAGGTTTCATTTTTAGAACTGCCAGCCCGCCCCGATTGCTGACCAGAGTTCCGGCTTGCGCTAGGTCATTTTCAGTTGCCAACTCATAAGCTATGCCGGTAGATTTGAGCAATTTTTGATTGGCTTGGGCAAAACTCTCGGTACAATACAAGCTATCAATTACAAAATCGGATTGGAGAACTTCTAGCAAGATTTTTTCGCCCTCGACCAAAAAAAGTTGTTCTTCTTGGCGATTTTTTTTGCTTTGCAAAGATTTGAGAAATTTTAAACGATTTTTGGAAAGCATTGATAAGGAATTAGAAATTAATAATTGGGAATTAGGAATTATTTAATTGCCTGACTTTCAATTGATTATGTTTTAAAAAGTTTACTTTATTTTGTATCTATTCCTAATTCTAATTTGACACTTTAATTTTTTGCACCACATAGGCACATAGAAAACATAGGAAAATACAATTTCAGCCAGATAATCGAGGGGAAATTTACCCTCCAATTTAACGTGAATATTTTAGTAACTATTTGATAATGAGCTAATTATGATGTAAAAATACGCTTTTTTTGACAAATCATCAATTATTTTAAAAATAAAATT
>JALONJ010000213.1 GCA_025455045.1 Microscillaceae bacterium
TTTTACAAAAATCATATTAAATATTTATTATATTAAAAAAATACAATTTTATTTTTAAAATAATTGATGATTTGTCAAAAAAAGCGTATTTTTACATCACAATTAGCTCATTATCAAATAGTTACTAAAATATTCACGTTATTTTAAACCATCAATCGATTTATTTATGAGTGAAACAAGATTAACCATCCAAGCAACCGGAGAGTCTTCCTATCAAGCTCTTGACCCTCAAGATAAGGTAGTTTATAGTTTTGAATATTTTTGGACAGAAGATTACTGTTTACATCATTGGCAATGTTATTTGCCCGACAATGACATTATTTTTTTGTATGAATACTCTATTGATTTTTTCAATCGTACCGGCGCAAGTCCGGCACGGTCGCTAACGGATATAACTACCTATGATGGTAGTTTTGATGGCATTAACGAATACTTGGTTACGAGCCTTCTGCCACGTGTTTTGGCAATGGGCTTTCGTGCTGGAGCAACGGTTTTGCCAGAAGATTTTTTTGCCCAATTAGCTCTGGAAGAATACCAAGCGATGGCTCAAGATTTACCTTATAAGCAAGGGTACTTTGCTAGTTTGGAAGATGCTAAAACTTGGCTTTTGGAACAATGAAGTTTGGATTTTTACTAAATATCAATACTTTGCGGGTTTGCTGCTTTGCGCCTTTGCGGGAGTTAATGAGTTTAAAAGCCATCAAAACCTCCACTCGCCTACAAAAAAACACTGGTATTACATTTTTTTCCAATCGACAAGTGAATCTTATCGGCTCTTGACTCATTTTCAGGAAATTCTAGTTTTATTCTAAGCCTAAACACATTGAAGCGGGCAGGCTAGACAGCCTGCGTTACAATTTTATTGAAAAGTGATGAAGAATTATTTTTATTTTCATAAGTTATTGATTATCAAATACTTATGGGATTTTTATTTATAAAAATTTTATAAACCTTGACTATGTTTCGCTAAAGGCGAGCCACAGTCAAGGTGTATCTTTTTTTCAATCTCTGGCAATCCATTGATAATTGCCAAACTTATTTGATTATTTTCATTTCCACGCGGCGATTGCGTTGTCGGCCTTCGGGAGTTTTATTATCGGCTACGGGCTTGGTAGAGCCAAATCCTTCGGCTATCAATCGAGTGTTGTCAATTCCGGCGTTGTTCAAAAATACTTTGACCGCAATGGCGCGGTCTTTACTCAGTTTTAAATTATTTGCCGGAATGCCCACGTTATCGGTATGTCCCGAAATTTGGAGGCGATACTCAGGGCGTTTTTTCAATACTTCTGCCAATTCTTGCAAACTTTCCAATGATGTTTGCACAATGACCGCCTTACCGGTTTCAAATTCAAGATTCTCAAAGGCTTCTTTCAATACTTCTTTTTCTTCGGCAGTCAGCACCGGTTCATTGGTTTTTACTTCGGGGCAACCGTTGTTGATTTTGAGTCCGGGTTGGTCGGGGCAATTGTCTTGGCGGTCAGGAATACCGTCGTCATCGCGGTCGGGGCAACCATTGAAAATAGCCTTGCCGTAATCTGCTGGGCATTGGTCTTGGCTGTCTTGAATACCGTCATTGTCGGTATCGGGGCAGCCTTTAAATTCGGGTTTTCCGGCAACGCGCGGACACTCATCTTGGCTGTCTTGAATACCGTCATTGTCGGTATCGGGGCAACCTTTAAACTCCAGTTTACCGGCTTGGGTGGGGCAGGCATCTTCTTCGTCAATGATGCCGTCTTCGTCAGAGTCAGGGCAGCCTTTAAACTCCGGCTTGCCGGCTTTGGTGGGGCAATTATCCTCTTTATCTTGAATACCATCATTGTCAGTATCGGGGCAACCTTTAAATTCGGGTTTTCCGGCTTCGGTGGGGCAAGCATCTTCTTTGTCTTGCATACCATCTTCGTCGGTATCGGGGCAACCTTTGAATTTGGCTAGTCCGCGCACTTCGGGACATTCATCTTGGCTGTCGGAAATACCGTCTTCGTCCTTGTCTTTGATGCGTTTTTTGTTCATAAATCCAAAGCCCAAGCCAAAATAGACATTGGCTCCGTGCGGATTACCGAGGTTCAAAACTGCCCCTAAGTTATCAGAGCCAATGCGCAAAGGCCCTAGCTTGAGAGCCAAACCTACGGCAAACTTTGAGTAGTTGCTTTGCAAATTGAGGGGTAGAGCTATTTCAAATCCGCCGGTTTCGAAGCGTGGCGTAATAGCAAACATTGAATTTTGACGCATTCCGGTAGCTTCTTTGCCCCGAAGGTTATGCACAAGGCTGGCATTGGCATAGAGCTTACCGGCAAGGCGATAATCAAAAGCCAGATTGAGGGTAGTCGGTAAAGCCGCCCGAAAATTGTTTTTAAAATCATTGGTATTTACCCCCAGTTTTTCGGCAAAGTCTTCGATTTGGTCAATATTTTCCAAATCATCAGCCGTAAGCGTGCGATTAGAGCTGTTAAACTCATAAAATCGAACATTATCACCGCGATAACGCACCCCGCCTATATCCATCAATGACAAACTTAGGCGGTATTTGTACTTATTTTTTTTGTTGTCGTAGCGCGTTTCACCGTCCATTTGGTAAGTATAGTCATCAATATCGGGGCGATATTCATATATAGCCCCTAAATCAAAGCCAAATCCACTGCCTTGACTGCCATTCAAAAAGTCGCTTACCTCAAGGTTGTCAAAATTATCGCGGCTATAGCCCAACTTGCTTTGCAATTGATTCAAACGCACCAAATTGTCTTCGGGGTCGGCGGTAGTGAGGTCATCACGAATTTCATAATCAAGGCGGGTAGCATTGATTTGCCCCGAGCCAGCCCCCAACAAATATTTGAGGGTAAGCCCGCCTTTGAGGTAATGTTTGCCTTTGTCAAATACTTCGCGGGCGTAAGTGAAGGAATATTCGGAAAGCGCATTGACATTCAAATTAAAAGTGGCATTGTTGAAGGTTTGGTTTTCTAAATTGTCCAAATCACTTTTGATAAGGGCAAAAATATTGTCCGACACATTGTTGCCGGTGAGCAATACCCGCGCCCGTGCGCCAAAGGCGAAGCTGTTTTTACGATTGAGGCGAAACATCATATTCATTGCCCGCACATCGGCTCCGGCACTAAACAACTTGCCGTTGGAGGCTTCTTGGAGGTATTCGTCTCGGTATTCCTCGCCATTTTTGAGGAACGGAATCAAAGACGGACCTGCCCAGCTAAGGCGGTTGTTGCCTACGTGGACATCAAAAGTCGCCAAATTGAGGTAAAACGTATGGCGGCTGTCGGCAATACTTGCCGGATTGAAAAAAATGCCGTTGGTACCGGCATAATTGCTATGCGCTATTCCGTGCAGGTTTTGCGCCCATACTGCCGGAATTTGCCAAACCAACAGTAAAATCAAATGGTAAAAAATAACTCTCATAAAGGGTTTTGATTAAAAATAAAGAAAATATAGAGGAAAATAATAGCTTCTCAATATAAAAATAATGAACTGACGAGCAAAGTATGACACCAGTTTTTCAAAAACTTGACAATTGTTTTTGAATAAAGGCTAGTTTTTTGACAATACACAGAAATTTTATCATTCAATTGAAAAAAATGGTTGTATGATTTTATAGTTAAGCCGGTATTTTAAAGAGTAGGGCTATCTATCACAAGCTCGAGCAATACTAAGCAAGAAAATTAAAAATTGCAAGATTCTTTGAAACACACTTGGTTGAGCAATGAATTAAAGGAATTAGAAATTACGAGATTTTTTGAAGTCTCAGTATCAAGCAGACTCGGTCAATCAAGTATGCTATTTTACTTAAATTTTATTTTGGAATGTTATTTTGTAAATACTTGATTATCAGATAGTTAATAGGTTTTGTTGGTTGATTCCATTTTTTTTAATTTTCAACAATTTTCTTTCAAATGGATAAGGAAGGGAAATAATATTTGTTGCCTTAGAGGTCAAAAAAGCAATCAATTGCATCTCGAACTTGAATTTGCGCGTTTTTAAGTAAGATTTTACAAACAGCACAAAAAAGCCCTTTCCAAGATTGGAAAGGGCTTTAAGTGACCGCGTCAGGATTCAAACCTGAAACCTTCTGATCCGTAGTCAGATGCTCTATTCAGTTGAGCTACGCAGCCAGTGTGTTTGATTTGGATTGCAAAAGTAATGAGTTTGCTTTTTTTATCCAAATAAAATTAGGTAAAATTTTTGTAATTTTTGTAAGTAACTGATCATCAATAATTTGCGTTTTTATTTTTTTTCTAATTCAGTATAAAAAAACGTAAATGAGCTTTGGGCTTCGGCAAATTCTTGGTTCGAGATTTTGAAATCGCCATAGCAGATATACTCAAATACTTGGGTTAGGCTCTGAAAAGGTTTGAGCAGAGGGCTTTGGCGCAACTCAAATACATAGTCGTAATTGGTCTTGTCTTTTTCCCAAGCAATGAGTTTTTTGTCGCTGAGTTTTTTCAAGGTTTTGAGATAGTACAATCGTACCGCCTGCCGAAAGAGTTTTTGCCGGATGGCTTCTTCAATAGCTTGGTCAAAATTGATTTCGTGAATATTTTCCCCCAAAATTGCCATTTCCAAATCCAATTTTTGGGCTGTGCCGGTAAGCCAAGCCGACACATCGGCTTTCAAGAGTCGCAATATCAAATAAAGTACCATCAAAGTAGAGAATCCTATCAAAACCCACTGCCAAACCGTGCGCTTTTGGGGGGTATCCAAAGTAGCCGACAGCCACTCATCTAACCAGCGTAAAAATTGTTGCCACCAAGTCAGACTGCGGGGCGGGGCTTTGCGGTCGTACCTGAAGGCATCTTGTTGGCGATACTCCTCTAGTTTTTTTTCGTCAAAGGCTTTGGCTTGCGGCGAATCCGAGCTTTGGGCTTGCGCCCACAGCCCCAAACCAAGCAAAACCAGCCCCAACATAGTCCATAAAATAATGCGCATACTCATTTTAGATTGTTACCAAAAATATAAAAGCTTGAGCAACTCCCCAAACTCTCCGGTGTTTTTTTTGCTAATCGTAGTGAGGATTATTTGTAACTAATTGATAATCAGGTACTTACAGAATTTTGTAATCCCAGCTAACTACTTGAAAATCAAACCCTTAGCTTCCAACTATAAATTCTGAACTAACAAAGCTGTGAACGATTCTAAAATAAAAATCAAAAAAAATACAACCAAAATTTGCAAAATCACGTAAATATTCATATAATTGTAATATCAAAATAATATCATATTAAAATTAAATTAAATTAAATTAAAATGAATGCAATGCGTGAAAAAAATTATAAACCCATCTCCGGTTATGTAATGCTCTTGGTAGTGTTTTTGTTGGTTGGTGGGGCGATATTTAGTGTGGCGGTGCAGGTGATTCCGGTTTTTGCGATTTTATTGCTGTTGGCAATCTTTTTTTCGACAGGTTTTTTTGTAGTCAATCCCAATAGCTCGAGAGTATTGGTCTTATTTGGCGATTATCGGGGGACGGTTAAAAGTAATGGATTTTTTTGGGTAAACCCATTTTTTAATGGCAAATCGGTGTCATTGCGGGCGCGCAACTTTGACAGCGAAAAAGTAAAAGTGAATGACAAACTGGGCAATCCGATTATGATTGGGGCGATTTTGGTATGGCAGGTCAAAGATGCCTACAAAGCTAGTTTTGAAGTCGATAATTACGAAAACTTTGTCCGTATTCAAAGTGAAGCCGCCATTCGCAATTTGGCAGGGGCTTATCCTTATGATAATTTTGAAGACAATCAGGCGGAAGCTGAAGTTACCTTGCGTTCGGGCTTAAAAGAAGTCAATCACGCCCTCGAGGAAGAACTGCGCGAGCGTTTGGAAATCGCCGGTATTGCCGTCATTGAGGCACGTATCAGCTACTTGGCTTATGCCCCCGAAATAGCCAATGCAATGCTGCGCCGTCAGCAAGCCACGGCTATTGTATCGGCACGCCAAAAAATAGTCGAGGGAGCAGTAGGTATGGTTGAGATGGCTTTGTCCGAATTATCCAAAAAAGAGATTATTCATCTAGACGAAGAGCGCAAAGCAGCGATGGTCAGCAACCTGATGGTAGTCCTTTGCTCCGACAAAGATGCCACCCCGATTGTCAATACCGGCAGTTTGTATTAATGAAATAATATAAATAGATGAGTTAAAGTACTGATAATCAATTACTTATCAACTAACTCGTTTGGCTGGGCGGGCGATCATTCAAAAATGTTGCCCGCTTTGAGAGCTTAAATGTTGTTTGTGGACAGAAATTGTCTCATTCCAATTTGAAAAATAATGACTTATGGGAAAGAAAAAAGCTTTTGCCCTCCGAATCGATGAAGAAGTGCTGAACGCCGTGGAGAAATGGGCAGCAGATGACTTCCGCAGTACCAATGGGCAAATAGAATGGATAATTTTTCAGGCACTCAGGAGGGTAGGTAGGTTGAAAAATTTTGAATCGGAAACCAAAAACGAAGATGCATCTTCGCCGCCCACGCCCGATGAAGAAGCCTAAACTTGTATCTGTTATCAAACAAAAAAGAGGTTTTATAGTCCCTCTTTTTTGTTTTTTGTAATATTTTTATTGTAGGAATAGGAGCGAAATAAAGTCATATTTTTAGAATATAACTTATTGAAAGTCAAGTATTTACATAATTTTTACGGCTCTTTACCACTTTTTAGGAATGAGAATTTTTTTTCTGAAATTTATCAATTTCAGTGATTCTGAGCATTAATGAACCAAGCGATAGCTTGGTGAAATGAAAAGCGAGAGCTTTTCAGAATTCAATGGAATTCCTAAAGGCAATTCCTGAAAAGTGGTGAAGATCCATGTTTACTTCCTAATTAACAATTCCTAATTCTCTAATTTCTTGCTCTGACAAAATTGCTATTCTTACCATTTTGGGCGCAGGTGATGCTTTTTTTGTCCAAGTCAAAAGTAAAAGTCATTTCTTTACCACTTTCGGTTTGGGCAATGATGAGGTTTTTGCTTTTATCCAATTGAGTTACAATCAGTTGCTCACGGTCTTGCTTGGGCAATTGTCTAGCGATTTGAACATCGCCATTGCCAAATTCTTCAATATATACACATTCTTGGGTAGTCGGATTTTTGAAATCGCCCGAAAATCCGGTATATTTCTCCTGCAAAATCACCCATTTACCTTCGGGTTCTAAGCCATATTGAATGGTGGCATATTCGGTAAAATCTTGCGAGCCGTCTTCCATTCCGCCCCGTTTGATGGTCGTTGTCTGCAAATCAATCGTACCTTCACGCTTGACTCGGCTCTCCCATTTCGATTCAAAATCGACGTATCCGGCAACGCCCCCAATTTGTACAGCATCGATAAATTTTCCGGCTTTGGTATAATTGGCTAAGTAAGTATAAGAGTAACTTCCTTCCATTTCGGTAGGCACAATTTTGAAAATGAGGGAATAAAAATCCTCACTCAATTGGATTCGTTGGCCAAAGCCAAAATTCAAAACTCGAAATATGTTTTTGTCCGCATTGATAAACCGATTTTGGAGGGCTTCTTTGGTTTCTTTTTTGATGTCTTCAGTTCCCCAAAAGTCGCCAAATGTTCCGCTTTGGGCTTGGGCGGCAGGTTCTAAAATCAATTCAATGGCAAGGTGCGCCGGCATTGTATCCAAAGGGGTAAGCACGGCATCGGCTTCGTAAGGTAGAGCCGCAGGTTTGAATTTATCAATAAAATCTTTTTCAAAATTTAGAGGGTTCGAGACTGCACCACCATCGGGTATTGTCATTGCAGCCTTGTGCGGTTTTTCTTTTTGGGCAGTGCCACAACCGGTATAGGCAAAGAAAAAACTAGCGGTAAGTAAGGTTAGGTATTTAAGTTTCATTGGTTTATCGGTGAGTGATTTTTAGATTAGAATTGTATAAATTGTTCAAAATTAAACAATTAGCTCCATTGAAGCCTAATTTTTTGGCAATTATTTACAAAAATATCTGATGATAAAACATATTTTTTGGGCAATAAGTTGCTTGTAAGTTTTTTGGGCAAAATTCATTTTTTATTAAGACCAAAATGCCAAACAAAGCGTTGCCTTTTATACCTTTGTTTTTTGAAAGCTCAGATAAGATTCAGTAATTTTGATAAAATCAAGAAGAACTAAAAACATAAAGTTTTGATAATCAATTAGTTAAAAATAACAAATGAAAGATAAAGTCAAAATCGGTATCATCAATGTCTCCGACCGCGCCAGCCAAGGCATTTATGAGGACATTCCGGGCAAAGCCATTGTAAGTACTTTGCAAGCCTATTTGTTGTCGGATTGGGAGCCAATTTATAAAGTCATACCCGATGAGCAAGACCAAATTGAAGCCACTTTGGTGTGGATGGCTGATGAAATGAATTGTTGTTTAATCGTAACTTCGGGCGGCACCGGACCCGCCAAGCGCGATGTAACCCCTGAAGCTACCGAAGCCGTATGTCAAAAAATGATGCCCGGTTTTGGGGAGTTGATGCGAATGGAGAGCCTCAAATATGTGCCTACGGCTATCTTATCGCGTCAAACTGCCGGTATTCGCCATCAAACCCTCATTGTCAATTTGCCGGGCAAGCCCAAAGCTATTCGTCAATGCTTAGATGCAGTTTTTCCGGCAATTCCATACTGTATCGATTTGTTGGAAGGACCTTATTTGGAAGTAAATCAAGCGGTGATTAAAATATTTCGCCCCCAAAACGATTGAAAAAAAGAATACAAGTTTTTTTGCTAATACATTGATAAGTAATGAGTTAATTATAAGATGTGCTGATGTGCTAATCCACCAGAGGCGGACAAGTTGTAATACATTGATTATCAGATACTTAGTAAATAACTTGGAACTAGAAACTAGAAACTGTCCGAACTATTGTAAGTCGTATCACTACAATTATTTAAAATCGATGATTTATCAAAAAATAAGCGAACTTTTTTTGATAATACCGCTACATTTTCTAATTTAAACCTTAGAAATCAACAATTATTCAAATGTCAAAGAAGCAACGATTGTCTAGCCATTTCAAAATTCTATTTTTAATCGGATTATTGAATTTGCTTTTTCTTACTACCCAAGCGCAAGTCTCCAACCAAGGTCGAGAGTTTTGGCTGGGGTTTATGGAGATTTCGGGCAATCCGTCTTCAGGTAATCCCATTCAAAATCAAAGATTAGCCATTAGCTCACAGGTAAATACCCGAGCCACTATCCGAATCCCTAAACAAAACTGGAGCCAAACGGTCAATATCACTGCCAATCAAATTACCATTGTTACTTTGCCTCCATCTGCTCATACCATAGGTTCGGAGAGTGTCCAGCCCAACGCTATTCAAGTAACCTCGAGTGATTTGATTACCTTGTTTGCCTCGCACGAGTCGGATGCGCGGTCGGAGGCATCAGTAGTATTGCCGATTGATGTTTTGGGGGTTACTACGGAGTATTATATTGCTTCTTATCAAGGAGTTTTGCGCGCGCCCAATAATCAGGGACAAATTCCTACGCCGCGATTTAATCATAATTCGCACTCTGAGTTTTTGATTGTCGCCCTACGAAACGACACAGAGGTTACCATTGTGCCTACCGCCCCCACACGCAATGAAAAACCTGCCAATGTACCTTTCAAAGTTACACTCAATGCCGGAGATGTGTATCAAGTGCAATCACAACCGCCAACCGCCTATAATTTCACGCTTGAAGACCGCGCCCACGACTTGACCGGCACCCGAATTTTTAGTGATGGTAATTGTAAACCTTTTGCCGTATTTTCAGGGTCTAATGCCACCATTACCAATAGCAATTGTATGGCTTGGGAGCATATTTACGAACAACAATTTCCGACCAAAACTTGGGGCAAAAACTATTATGTTACACCTTTTGCGCAGGCGGCGGCGGGCTACCTTGTACGAGTGATTGCCGCCGAAGACAATACTTCGGTAACGGTCAGACCCAACTCGGGCGCAAACTCCACTTTTACGCTGAACAAAGGCGAATACCGAACCCTTGAAGTAACCCAAGAATCGGCTATGTGTATTAGCGCGACCCTCCCCATTGCAGTTGCTCAATATATGAAAGGGCAAAATTGTAACGGAGTGCCTACCTCAACCCCTTATCCGTTCAATATTCCCCAAAACCAAAGGAATCCGAATCGTGGTGACCCAGCAATGATTATGCTCAATCCTATTGACCAAACGGTTCGTCAGGCAGCTTTTAGTACAATTTCTACTAATAATTTGAATTTTGAAACCGATTTATACTTTATCAATGTAATTATGCGGACTGCCGACCTCAATCGACTCAAACTGAAATCTAATGGAATAGATATGAGTTTGGCGGCTGAAGTTGCCGCCGCCCAGCGATTTACGGGTTGTGCCGGTTATTCTTATCTCACTATCAAAATACCCATTGGTACGCATTATCTGGAGGCTGACCGCGATTTTATAGCCTATCATTATGCTTATGGGGCAGCCGAGGGCTATGCCTATAGTGTAGGCGCAACTTTTGAAAATCTTGACCGCAATTTTACTATGTCCGACAATTTGATTTGTGTAGGTGATCGAGTTGATTTTGCCGGATTTGGGGTAGATGTGCTTTCATATAGCTGGAACTTTGGCGATGGTGGCACTGCTACCGGGCAAAACGCAAGTCATACCTTTAACCGTGCCGGTACATTTACGGTCAAAATGCGCGTTACTTTTTCCGGCGATTGCGGCGTAGATGAAATCCCCAAGACCATTACAGTTTTGCCTTATCCAATTGTCAATTTGGGCAGTACGCGTACAATTTGTCGGCGCGATACCATCGAGCTAGATGCCGGAGTTCAGCCCAATAGCCCTACATTCAGTTGGTCGGGCGGCGAAACTACCCAAAAAATCAAAGTTTTCCGCGAAGGAATTTACAAAGTAAAAGTAAAAAACCGCGCCGGTTGTATTGACTCCAGTCAAGTAGAAGTGAAGTTTTTCCCCGAAACGCCTGTCAATATCAATAGCAATCTTAAAAATTCGTATTGTATTGATAATCAGATAGTTATACTTGCAGGAACTCCGGCGGGCGGAACTTTCACCATCAATGGTAATGGAGCTACGCAGTTCAATCCTCGAGCTTTGGGAGAAGGCAATCACCAAGTTATTTACAGCTTCAGAGATGGCAATGCTTGCACCAATCGGGATACCTTGCTGGTTACAGTTCATCCTTTACCCACGCCGAGTATCACGAATCTAAATCCTGCTTATTGTGTTGATGTACCGGCTTTTGATTTGACGGCTACGCCAAGCGGAGGGACATTCACTATTCGGGGGCAAACTGTTACCAAATTTGACCCCGCGCTCTTAAAAGTTGGCGACCACGAAGTAATTTACACTTATCAAGATGGCAATGCTTGTATCAATACCGATAAAAAAACGGTGCGTGTCAATCCTTTGCCGGTTTTGAGTTTTGTCAATTTGATAAATGCCTATTGTGTTGATAATGAGGATATTATCTTAGAGGCTTCGCCAAGTGGTGGCACTTTTAAAGTCAATGGGCAAAATGCTTTGGTTTTCTCACCCAAGACCTTGCAAGTGGGTGAGCATCAAGTCGTTTATACTTACCAAGATGCCAATGGGTGCGTCAATTCAATTAGCAAAACGGTCAAAGTCAATCCTTTGCCTACTCCTCAAATTACTACCAATTTACGCCCCGTTTATTGTACCAACGAAGCCCCTATTACCTTGGTAGCTACCCCTAGTGGCGGAAGATTTAGTATCAATGGCAATGTAGTTACTCGTTTGGAGGCAAATCGTTTGGGCGTGGGTGAGTTTAAAATCATTTACACCTATCGAGATGCCAATACTTGTGTCAGTTATGATACTGTAACTGTGCAAATTGAAGCTCCGCCGGTGGTTTCTATCATCAATCTGCCCACTAATTTTTGTAAAGATGCCGCCCCTTTTGATATTTTGGCAAGCCCCGAAAACGGGAATGGCGGGGTAGGAGTGTTTACGATAGACAATAACCCAACCCCAGTTACCCAAATTCGCGCGCCCTTGCTAAGTTCAGGAAATCATACCCTTACTTATACTTTTACTGATAGTCGAACCAATTGTGTAAGTGCAATTACTCGAAATTTCTCTATATCCAGCCTGCCTTCGGTAAGTTTGGTATCGGTAGATGGTTTAAAAGATAAATATTGTTACAATCAAACTCCTTTTGCTTTGGCGGGCTTTGGCGTACCGGCGGGGGGCGATTTTTATTTGAATGGCATTAAAAAAACTACTTTTAATCCTCAAGACCCAGATTTGGGCTTAAGTGCTGATAATCAAGGGATTATCCAAGTAGTTTATTTATACAAAGACCAAAATAATTGTTTGAATTTGGATAGCAAAAACATTACAATTTTGCCTTTGCCCGAAACCAAAATCACCAATCTGAAAGCCGATTATTGTGTGCAAAATGCTGCCTTCAAAATGCAGGCAATCCCTCTGGGGGGCAGATTTAGCATCAATGGGCAAAATTCGGACGGCACTTTCAACCCCGGAGTTTTGGGGGTGGGTGAACATACCGTAATTTATACCGAAAGAACCGGTTGCGTATCATTTGTCAAAAAAGTGAATGTACGCCCACCCTTGCCGGTCTTGAGTTCGCAAGGTTTAAAAGTCTGTTCTTTTAGTGGTACGCCCACTATTTTAGATGCCGGAGAAGGCGCAAGCTATCGCTGGAGCAATCGCCAAACCACCCGCACCATTGCCATTGAACAATCGGGAACTTATGAAGTAGAAGTAACTGATTCATTGGGCTGTAAAACAATGAGCAAATTGACGGTAATCGAAAAATGCGAGCCAAAGTTCATCATTCCCAACGCTTTTTCGCCCAATGGTGATGGCTTGAATGATGTTTTGGAGATATTTGCCCAAGATATTACTGACTTTTCTTTGACGGTTTACAATCGCTGGGGCGAAATTATTTTTATTGCCCCCAACCGCAAAGTATTTTGGGACGGCACGCAAAACGGCAAAGCTATACCCGACGGTACTTATGTGTGCGTAATCAAATACCAAGAATTGCCCGAAAGAATTGAGAGGAGCTTTACCGGCAAGGTACGTATCATTCGTTGATTTTTTTGGTTAAGCATTGAAAATAGCGTAACTAGCTGATAATCAGTCAGATGCAGACACGGTCAATTACTTATAAAAACTTTCCGAAGTATTGTAAAAACATAATCAATTGAAAACCCTCCAAAGGCGAACACGGTCAGGTAATTAAATAATTCCCAATTCCCAATGATTAATTCCTAATTCCTTAGAATAATACTATCTCGATAATTTTCAAATCCAAATTTGAGAATGAAAAAATGGGTTTTTTGCTCGATTCGCAAAAAAAATGCTTTGTTTGGGCAAAAACATTTAACTTTGCTATCTCAAAATAAGACATTTGAAATATGCCCAAACTCAGTAATTTACAAACCAGAGTAGCCGATATTGGCAAACCGCGCATCGTGGTAATCGGAGGAGGATTTGGCGGACTTGAATTAGTAAAAAACCTTCGCAACGTCAATGCTCAAGTGGTATTGATTGATAAATATAATCATCATACTTTTCAGCCTTTGCTCTACCAAGTAGCTACTTCGGGCTTGGAGACCAACTCAATTGTGTATCCTTTTCGCAAAAGATTTGATAATCAAAAAGATTTCTATTTTCGCTTGGGCGAAGTAACCCATATCTACCCCGAAAAAAACTTGATTGAAACCTCAATCGGGATGATGAGCTACGATTATTTGGTCATAGCTACCGGGGCTACGACCAATTATTATGGAATGAAAGATATAGAGCAAAACGGCTTGGCAATGAAAACCATTACCGATGCCATTCGCTTGCGCAATCGCATTATCAAAAGCTTTGAACAAGCCCTGCTCGTCGAAGATGAAGAAATAATGAATAGCCTTATCGACTTTGTTGTAGTGGGGGGCGGACCAACCGGCGTGGAGATTGCCGGAGCTTTGGCAGAGTTGCGGATGCACGTTTTTCCGCACGATTATCGGGAGCTAGATATGAAAGAAATGGACATTCACCTCATTGAAGCCGCCCCGCGCTTACTCAATGGAATGTCGGAAAAATCGGGCGAAAAAGCCAAACAGTTTTTAGAAAAAATGGGCGTAAAAGTCCACCTAAGCCAATCAGTTAAGTCTTATGATGGTTATACCGCAACCTTGAGCGATGGCTCCAAACTGATTTCCAAAAATCTGATTTGGGCAGCCGGCGTATCAGGTTTGCCCATTGAGGGCATTCGTACCGAAAGTGTTTTGCGAGGCAACCGCTACCAAGTTGATGCTTTTAATCGGGTGGTAGGCTATGACAATATCTTTGCCATCGGTGATGTAGCCGCGATGACTAGCGAAGAAATGCCCAAAGGGCATCCGATGATGGCTCCGCCCGCGATGCAACAAGGAATCCATTTGGCAAAAAACTTCAAAAGAATATTCCAGAACAAAGACCTCAAACCTTTCAAATATCTTGATAAAGGCTCAATGGCAACCATTGGGCGCAATAAAGCCGTAGTTGATTTGGGCAAACTCAGGTTTCAGGGTATTTTTGCGTGGTTGGTCTGGATGTTTGTCCATTTATTGTATTTGGTAGGGTATCGCAATCGGATTTTTACGCTCATTACTTGGATTACCAGTTACTTTTCGTACGACCGCAGCAATCGCCTCATCATCGGCAAAAACGGCACGGAAGATATACTGGCAGAGAAGCAAGAAATCATCAAAAGCTGAGCAGGAATTATGTAATGAATAGTGAATAATGTAGCGTGAATGTTTTTTTTAACTACTCGAGAAACAATAGGTCAGGAATTAGCAATTATATAAACCGTTGATTATCAATAGGTTACGATTTTTGATTGGTTGTTTTATTTTTAAACTCAATACTTCGGGTATTTTTTGTAAGTAATTGATAATCAACAAGTTATGCTATTTCGAATGTTTTGTATAACTAGCTGATTATCAGATACTTAGTAAATAACTCGGAAAAGAACCTCCTCTGGGGGCAGGGGACTTAGAAACTGCCCGAACTATTAGTAATTTCTAATTCCCAATTCCTAAGTGCTTTTCGCCAAATGCGCCTACATTTGCCACCGCAAATTAATATCAAGTGTATGAATATTTCTTGGTTAAAAACCGCCACGCTTGCCGGAAGTTTAGGCGGCTTGCTTTTTGGGTTGTTTTTTATGCTCACAATTCTAGTATTTGAGCAACCTTTTGCGCCCTTTCCCAAATCGCTCGATTTTTTTATTTACATAGCGACCATTATCAGCCCTTTGGCTTATTACCGTTTTCGGCAAAATCAGGGCAAATTGCATTTTTGGGAAGGCATAGGCATAGGGGTAGTTGCCGGAGCTATAGTATTGATAATAAGTGCTTTATGGGTATATGTTTATTTAAGCATTGACCCGCAACCGATTCATCAATACATTCAATACTACAGTGAATTGGTACAAACCAATCAAAAAAACTTTATTGAAAAATACGGCAAAGCCGGTTATGACCAAACCCTCCAAAACTTACAAAGCACCTCAGCCACGCGCTTGGCAGGCGAGGAACTCAAAAAAGCCCCAATATGCCTCCTGATGAGCCTGATAGCATCGGCATTGTTTCGCAAATGAAGCAACAATTATTTATAGCAATGGGAGTTTGGGGCTAAATTAACAATTGGCGGCGTAGTTCAATACTTATTCGCGCAAAATTCATAACTCATTGATTATCAGTAGTTTATAATATTATTTGTTAATTGAGCAAAATTAACAATAATTTTACGCTAAAATTGTTAAGAATTAGTCGAAAATTTCGTTATTTTAGCAAACGCTAATCTATCCTCACAATGGACTTCTTAACTTTGAAAAAATTGGTTCGCCAAGGTGAAGGCTCACGCTTGGAGTTTAAACTAAAAGCCAAATACCCCGAAAAAATAGTTCGTGAGGCAGTAGCATTTGCCAATTCCGAAGGGGGTATTCTTTTGATAGGGGTTGATGATGACAAAACCATCAAAGGCGTAAAGTTTCCGCTTGAAGAAGAATACGTGCTTGAAAAAGCCTTTGCCGAGTATTGTATTCCTCATTTCAAGTACCAGCTTGTCAAAATACCCACTGAAGGTGAGCGTGAGGTACTGATGTTTCACATACCCAAAAGCGACCGAATCCATTATGTACTCGACAATCCTAAACACAAACGGGGCAAAGCCTACGTGCGGGTTGATGACAAAAGCGTACAAGCCAGCTACGAAATGCTTGAGATTTTGCGGGGCAATTTGAAAAAACGCAATGTCAAATTTAATTATGGCGACAAAGAACGCGTTTTGATGCAATATTTGGCAATTAATCACAAAATTACGGTAAGTCAATTTTCCAAAACCGCCAACATTCCGCGTAATTTGGCTTCACAAACCCTTATTTTGCTGGTTTTGGCAAAAGTATTACAAATCAAACCTAGCGAAGTAGAAGACTCGTTTGAGTTTGTCGAACCAGAAAAATAAGCCTATAAAAATAGGGTCAAACAATTGATTTTGCGTGCCTAAAAGTGCAAAACATTGCTTAACCCTTTTTTAATTTGTTGTTGTTAAAAGTGATATAAACATCTGATAATCAAGTGTTTACAGAAATTTTATTTGCAAAAGCTAATCCAAAAATAAACTATTTAAACACCAAGAACACTGAGAAAATGCCCACAAAGTACACGAAGAGTTTTGGGTTTCTTGGTGCCTAAATAGTGAACTTTGTGGTAAACTAAGATGATATTAGGTTCTCCACCACTTTTCAAGAATGAAAATCTTTTTTCTGAAATTTATCAATTTCAGTGATTCTGAGCGAAGCGAAGAATCTGAAACTCTTGATAATCAACGCTTT
>JALONJ010000670.1 GCA_025455045.1 Microscillaceae bacterium
TTTCGGTGCAGGCTTGATTTTTTGTTTCTTTTTTATCAAGAAAAAAGAAAGTTGTAAAAAAAAGTGTATTTATAATCACCTCATTATCAATTAGTTACATAAAGCCTATTTTTAAATATTCTAAAAAATCAAACATTCATTTAAAATTTCTACAGTGGGAATTGCTGGAAAAGAACCCCCTCCGGGAGCAGGGGGCTTAGAAACCGGAAACTGTCCGCACTATTGTGCGTAATCAGCGTTCAAAATTAGCTTGAATATATACAAATTCCTGATAATCAATTAGTTAATTATTGCATTTCGTTTTGGAATTTAAGATTTCTAATTATTTATCATTGCCAGTACTTCTTGGTGAACTTGCGGAATGATGGCGTGGGGGATTTCGTGACCCACGCCCTCGAGCCATACTACTTTGGCGTGGGGTATTTTGGGGGCATACAATTGGGCGTGTGCCGGTGGTACGAGTTGGTCTTCGGTACCGTGCAGTACCAAAGTGGGGGCTTTGACTTTGCCCAATTCGGCTAGGCGCGAACCCGAAGCAATGATAGCCGATAGCTGCTGCACGCGGGCGCGAGGGTTTTGACCTTTGCGTTCCAAGATGTTGTATTTGAACAATTCTTTGAAATAAGCTTCATTAAATGGGTATTTCGAACCGGCAAGGGTGCGCCAAACTTTGACATAATTGCCCACCGTAACTTCAAAATGAGTGTATTTGGACTTGATGTCGAAGTTGCGAATTGCCCAAGGCACTAGCAATGCCTGAAGTTTGCCTGCCAGTGTAGCTTGTACGCCGATGTTGAAACTATGCCCTGAGGACATAATGGAAGTAAGGCTCATAATTCTATCAGGATAGGAAATAGCCAAACGCTGGGCAATCATCCCCCCCATAGATGCTCCAATGACGTGAGTTTTTTGAATGGCTAAGGCATCTAATAAACCAATTGCGTCTTTTGCCATATCCTCGAGGGTGTAGGGGCGGGCGCGCGACCAATCGTTTATCCAAGTAGATAAACCGATGTCGCGGTTGTCAAATCTGATGACGTAATAACCGGCTTCGACCAAAGGCTCAATAAAACTCATAGACCATAGGGTACATTGCGCGTCTAAGCCCATAATGAGCAAAATCGCCGGATTTTGCGGGTTGCCAAAACTTTCATAGTAAATCTCAATACCATTGGCGGAAGTTTTGCCGTTTTGGGTAATGGGCAATGTGTAAAGCAAATTGTTCATTGATTTGGAAAATATTTTTAAACTATTGATAATCAAGTATTTACAAAAGATATTTAAGCAAATTTATCAATTGATACCATAGCTCGGATTAAAAATGATAAATTTGTCGGGATATTCCAAATATTTGTTAGGTTGCAAGATGAATACTTAGGAATGATTTTTTTGTATTAAAAACCATATATATACCTACTTCTATGAATTTGCCTACTGTAGCCATTTTAGTCCCTTTTCGCAATGAGGAGGCTTGCCTAGCCGATTGTTTGCAAGCCCTGAGCGCGCTCGACTATCCGCCCGGACTTTGGGAAGTGTGGTTGGGTGATGATGATTCGGAAGATAAATCAGCAGAAATAGCCGCCCGATTTTGCCAAAATCAGCCGAATTTTCATTTGGTGCGTTTCAAAAAAGATGAATCTATCAAAGCCAATGGCAAAGCCCAAGTATTGAGCCAACTGATACCTCATACTCAAGCCGAAATTTTGGCTTTTACAGATGCCGACACCGAAGTTTCGCCCCAGTGGTTGAGAAGCCAACTCGCTCATTATGAGGCAAATATAGGCATCATTGGGGGCTGGACTTTGCCCAAAGGCAATGACTGGTGGGCGCACTTGCAAACGCTGGAGTGGCTCAGAGCTTGGCAATTGATGCAGACCCTAAGTACCCTCAAAATACCCCTTGCCGTGATGGGTAACAACCTCATTATCAGCCGATTGGCTTATGACAAAGTAGGAGGTTTTGCGGGTTTGCCATTTTCGGCAACTGAGGATTTGGCGATTTTTCAAGCTATTTTGCAACAAGGATTTTCGTTTCAAATCATTACTCAAGTCGGTAATCTGGCTTGTACGCAGGCTATTGCCGATTGGCAGACTTTGGTAGCCCAACGACGAAGATGGATTAGGGGAGTGCGCCAGCACATGGCTTGGTATTGGCAAATTTTGCTACTGGGGCAGGCGGCTTGGTTGCCGCTTTTGTTGTTGGGGGGAGTATGGCAGCCTTGGCTGTTTTTTATCATTTTTTTTGTTGGTTTTATGATAGATAACATTTTGATAATCAATGGTTTAGCAAAAACTAATCAAACTCGCCTGAGCGGATATTTATTGCCTTTTTTTGTTTATCAGACTATTATGGGTATTGTAAGTTTGAGGCTTTATTTTTCGCCTAAGCCGGTGCAGTGGAAGGGCAGGAAATTGGCAGACGGATAATGAACTTGCCTGCGCAGTACATACCTCTCGAGTCGTTTTTTTAATCTAAACCTTTAAAATATAAGTTGCTGAAAATGAGTATTTTATAAACATAAACTAGGTGATTTCAGCAAACTTACTTAATTAACGTGAATATTTTAAAACATATTAAAAAAGTACAAAAAATGAAATATTTGAAAATAACCCAACTCATCTCCCCACTCGTCATCCTGTAAGGAACTT
>JALONJ010000671.1 GCA_025455045.1 Microscillaceae bacterium
ATGATTATTCTCAAAAATCGACTCTATATTATGCCCAATCCTAGTATTACTTACCAAAAAATATTGACCAATTTAGTAACGGAAATAGGCTATTTTGTTCGTAAAAATAAATTGGGCGAAGTGTATGTAGCTCCGGTAAGTGTAGATTTGGATGAAAATAATCATCCTGAGCCGGATATAATTTTTATTGCCATTTCGAGAATAAATGACTTAGTCATAGATGAAAAAGCCATCAAAGGCGCACCCGATTTGGTAGTAGAAGTTATTTCAAAAGCCAATTATAAAAAACTCCGCGAAGCCAAAAAAGCCACTTATGCCGAATTTGGAGTAACAGAATACTGGGAAGTCAGACCTAAAAAGCAAACCATTACGGTAGAAATTTTGGAAAATGGTGCGTATAAATTGTTTTCCCAAGCAAAAAAAACCGGCAATATTCAATCTTCAGTTATCACGGGTTTGGAATTGGCAATAGAAAGTATTTTTAGTTAAATAATTGATAATGAGGGTTTTATATTTTATTGTCATTCTGAACGAAGTGAAGAATCTGAGATTTCGGCTAATCATAGTTTAGATTCTTCGCTACGCTCAGAATGACAAATGCCAATTTTCCGTTTTGTCCAATTTTCTTAATAATTTAAAAATTTACAAGGCTACATAAAAAATTTATAAACTATTGATAATCAATCAATTACAAAACTCTGAAACCCCGCCTTGGGATTTATTGTTGTCGGCTGACCCCAATCGCGCCAAAGTAGAAAAATATATCCAAAACGGTAAAACGTATTTGGCAAAATTGGCTGCTGAAGTCGTAGGCGTATATGTTTTATTGCCTTTGAATGAGACCGAAATTGAATTGATTAATATTGCCATTGCCGAAAACGAACAGGGCAAAGGATTTGGTAAACAATTGATAATCAAGGCAATAAATGAGGCAAAAAACCTTGGTTTTCAAAAACTGTGGGTTGGCACCGGCAACTCAAGCCTAGCGCAATTGGCTTTGTATCAAAGATGCGGTTTTCAATTGTCAAGCATTGATAAAGGCTTTTTTCTACGGAATTATCCCGAAGCAATTTTTGAAAATGGGATTCAATGTGTGGATATGATTCGAATGGAAATCAATTTATAAGTACTTGATAATCAGATAGTTGTGTTTCAAGCCTTTTGAAGTGATGGAATTTCAATCTCAAAATGAGTAAGTAAAAAATCTTCATTTTCCGACATTTCGATTGCTTCTAAATAAGATTGGACTCCTTGGGCGCGAGGAATTGATTCATTGTCATTAATAATGCTCTCAATATGAAGAGCAAGGGCTTCTTTCATATTTTGCATTGTATTTTCAAGGCTGTTGCCACTAGAAATACAACCCAATACATCGGGTGAATAGGCTGAATAGCCAGTAGTCGTTTTTTCTTACTCTACCCTACTAAAAATGGGGAATATTTGGGATAAAAAAAGAAAAGCGTAAATTTGGAAATACTACTTTACAAACTTAAGCTTTTCAATATGAAAAAATTTTCACGGATAAAATTAGCCAGATTTTTGGGAGTTTCAAAATTGTAAAAAATAAGGCGCGCCAAAGTTGTTTGTATCAGGCAGTGCTAGGCTTGATAAAAAACCGAAAAGTACAATTTCATTCCATTGCGGAAGGGATGAAAATAGCGGGTGATACCGTGCAAGTGGCGAGTATCACCCACCGCTTGGAAGATTTTTTTCGGGAGGTGGAATTTGATTATGAAATGGTGGCTTTTTTATTGGTGTTTTGTTTAGGGGGTCAGGGGAAAATTCGGCTTTGTATCGATCGGACGGAATGGGATTTTGGCACATCTCAGGTCAATATCTTGATGGTCATTGCCTGCAATGGCTCAAGGCACGTTCCTTTGTATTGGGAACTTTTGGCTAATAAAAGCGGGAATTCAAACACCGCCGACCGCATCGCCTTGTTGGAAAATGTCGTGGCTTTAATTGGGGTTTCCAGAATCGGGATTTTGATAGCCGACCGAGAATTTATCGGTCAAAGCTGGCTTAAATACTTGAAAAACCAGGGGATAAATTTTTGTGTGCGAGTGCCTAAAAATCACCTCATTGAACGCCTCGATGGGCGAAAGCAAAAGGCTGAGGACTTGGCTACCCAACAGCCTTTGTGCCTCCAAGATTGCTTGGTGGATGGGGTTTGGGTCAATGTCTATTTGAAAAAATTGGAAGATGGTGATTTTTTATTTCTGATTGGCACGCTGAAAGAACCCAAGCATTTGGGGCAAGTTTATCGCCGAAGGTGGACCATTGAAACGGTTTTCCAGTCCTTTAAAAGTCGAGGTTTTGACCTAGAAAGCAGCCATATCAAACACTTAGATCGGCTTAAAAAGTTAGTAGCCGTTGTTTCCATAGCCTTTGCTTTTTGTGTGAGTTTAGGGATTTATCAACACGAAAAAGTACAAAAAATAAAAATGAAAAAAAATGGGTATAAAGAAAAAAGTTTTTGCCGAGTGGGAATAGATTTGATCCAAGACCTTTGCAAACAACCCGTAGAAATATTTGAAAAAACGCTTGAAAAATTTCTCCGCTTTCTGATTATTCAAATGATTAAATATAAACGAATCAAGCTAATCAACTCATTATCAAGTACTTAAAAATAGTATGGTAGAGTAGTTTAATAAATTTTCTATGCTCAAAATTATTTTACTTTCACAAGAAAAATGTAAATTTTAGTCAAAAGTCGTTTACAAGTTAGCAAAATTTATTTATAACCAATTGATTATAAAATAGTTATGAGAAATGTATTTATATTTATTTTCAGCTTGATTGGCTATTTATTGGTAGTTGCCAACGTTTACAAAACTGCTCATAGCCAAAAATGGAAAGAAAAACTGTCGGAATATGGTTTTTTTGAAGGTAAAATGGCGGATTTAAAACCCAAAAAAGGCGTAATTCCTTATGATTTGAATACTCCGCTTTTTTCGGATTATGCCCAAAAAGCCCGTTTTGTGCGCTTACCCAAAGGGGCAAGAATAAATTATAATCCCAAAGAAGTCTTAGATTTTCCGCTTGGAACGATTTTGATTAAAAATTTTTATTATGAAAATGATTTTCGAGACCCCAAAAAAGGTCGTAATATCCTAGAAACCAGACTCTTAATTCACGAATCGTCTGGTTGGATTGCCCTGCCTTATGTTTGGAATGAGCAACAAACTGAAGCCTATCTCGAAATTGCCGGTGAGCGCAAAGACATTGCTTGGCTAGATGAAAAAGGGGCAGAACAAAAACTCAATTATGCCATTCCGAATATGAATCAATGCAAAGGTTGCCATAATCGGAACGAAAAATTATTACCCATTGGACCTTCGGCGCGCCAATTGAATGGGGACTTGGATTATGTTGAAGGCACAGAAAATCAATTAATTAAATGGCAAAAACTGGGGATTTTGCAAGGTTTACCCCCTGATTTTGAGCAAGTTCCGAAGTTTCCGATTTGGAACAAACCCGAAAGCGGCAGTTTAGATGCCCGCGCTAGAGCATATCTCGATGTCAATTGTGGGCATTGCCACCAACCCAATGCGCCTGCCAGCACTACAGGCTTGCATCTGCACATTCACGAGGCAAACTTGACGGCTTTGGGCATCCAAAAACCGCCGGTTGCCGCCGGACGCGGCGCAGGAAATTATTTATTTAGCATCGTGCCGGGCAAACCCGAAGAATCAATGATGGTTTATCGGATGGAATCTACCGACCCGGGCGTGATGATGCCTGAGCTGGCGCGCAAATTGGTGCATCACGAGGGCATTGAATTAATTAAAGAATGGATTAAAGCAATGCATTGATAAGCCATTGATTATCCGTATTTTAAATTCGACTATTTTCATAACTAATTGATTATCAATCAGTTAGGAATTTAATTATTTTTGACTTCGCTATTGACCACTTCGCCTTCAAGTATGAGTTTTACTTCTTTGTCTAAAGCATTGGAGATAACCAGCATTACTTTGCTTTGGTTGCCCAATATTTCATCTTTTGCTCCCGAATCAAAAGTTACGGTAATCTCGCCTACGGCATTGGGATTAATGTAGCCTCTAGTCCAATTGGTGGCTGTGCAACCGCAACTGGTTTGCACTTGCAGGATTTTGAGCGGGCGAGTACCAATATTTTTGAAATAAAAGGAAGTAGCGATTTTTTCGCCCTTGCGAATTTTGCCAAAATTGTAGCTTTTGCTCACAAATCCGATTTGCGGTTTGCTGAGCGTAGTATCTTGCATAAGCGATTCGGCGCGGTTTTGGGCTTTTGCTCCCCAAGCAAGGCAAAGAATAATTGAAATTACAAGAGTGATTTGTTTCATTTTATCAAAAAATAATAAGTTAAAATATTCAGGATTAAGTCTTTAAATTAATTTATATAAATCATTGACTATCAAATACTTATGGTTTTAAAATGCTTTCAATTTAGGCACTGAATTAAGTTTTTATGGCAAAACTTATTTTTTGCAAAGTTATGATATTCGGACTTCGAATGGGCAATTATGAGTTAAAAAATCCTCAAAAAGAGATTTATTCGTATTTATTTTGAATTTTTGCGCTCTGATTAGGATTATTTTGAGAACTGGCTTAAGCGACTTATTGCTAAACGCCGGTTTGAGGTTTAAATTGCCCTCGTAATTCCATTTTGCCAAAACAATTTTAGTTTACAATTGATTTAGAAAGCTATAATTTTTCAAAATCTAAAAAAAACAAGAAAATGAATTTAAAAGTTGGCGACCCAGCCCCTGCTTTTTCGGGCAAAGACCAAGACGGAAACCTAATCCAACTGGCTGATTATCAGGGCAAAAAAGTAGTTTTGTATTTTTATCCCAAAGACAATACCGAATCTTGTACCAAACAAGCCTGCAACCTCCGCGACAACTATGCGACTTTGCA